>JANMAV010000262.1:0-5283 GCA_031360055.1 Ferruginibacter sp. | reverse complement strand
GTTGGAAATTACGATAAAATTTTGTGGGATAATGTGTTTTTTTTACAAATGGTAAAAAATAAAAAATTATTAAAAAACAAGATTTTAAAATATATCAACACAACCTATATATTTTTTTTGCATAAAGTATTTTAAAAACCTACCTTTGCGGCGAAAAAACAAGCCTGTATATGGCTTTAATATAAATTAACCAACGCAACAGATAATTTATGGTAGAAATTAAACCAGACGAAATTTCGGCAATACTTCGTCAGCAATTGAGCAATTTTAATGCAGGTGCAAACTTAGAAGAAGTGGGTAGTGTATTGCAAGTAGGTGATGGTATTGCCCGTGTTTATGGGCTTAAAAACGTACGCTCAGGTGAGCTTGTAGAGTTTGATAATGGTGTAAAAGCTATTGCTCTTAACCTTGAAGAAGATAATGTAGGTGTAGTATTAATGGGAGAAAGTGGAGGAATTAGAGAAGGTGACATAGTAAAACGTACTGGCCAAATTGCTTCAATTAAAGTTGGTGAAGGTGTTTGTGGTAGGGTAATTAATACATTAGGTAACCCTATAGATGGCAAAGGGCCAATACAAGGTGAGTTATATGAAATGCCGTTGGAGCGTAAAGCACCTGGTGTTATTTATCGCCAACCAGTAACAGAGCCATTACAAACAGGTATAAAAGCAATAGATGCTATGATACCCGTAGGTAGAGGCCAACGTGAATTGATAATTGGTGATAGGCAAACCGGTAAAAGTGCCATAGCTATTGATACCATTATTAACCAAAAAGAATTTTTTGCAGCTGGTAAGCCAGTGTATTGTATATATGTAGCTATTGGGCAAAAAGCAAGTACCATTGCAGGTGTTATGAAAACGCTAGAAGAAAATGGTGCTATGGCTTATACTACTATAGTTGCAGCATCTGCAGCTGACCCAGCTCCACTGCAGTTTTATGCTCCATTTGCAGGAGCCGCTATTGGAGAATTTTTTAGAGATACCGGTAGGCCAGCACTAATAATTTATGATGATTTAAGTAAGCAAGCTGTTGCATACCGTGAAGTATCATTACTGTTACGCAGACCACCAGGCCGTGAGGCTTACCCAGGTGATGTATTTTACTTACATAGTCGTTTATTAGAAAGAGCTGCTAAAGTGGTAGCTAAAGATGATATTGCAAAACAAATGAACGATTTACCAGAAAGTATTAAGCATTTGGTAAAAGGTGGTGGCTCATTAACGGCGTTGCCAATTATTGAAACCCAAGCTGGTGACGTATCTGCATATATACCTACTAATGTAATTAGTATTACTGATGGACAGATATTTTTAGAAGGTAACTTATTTAATGCCGGTATTAGGCCAGCTATTAACGTGGGTATTTCAGTTAGCCGTGTGGGTGGTAATGCTCAAATTAAATCGATGAAGAAAGTTGCTGGTACGCTAAAGCTAGATCAAGCTTTGTACCGTGAGCTTGAGGCGTTTAGCAAATTTGGTGGCGACCTTGATGCTGCAACTAAAAACGTAATTGACAAAGGTGCAAGAAACGTGGAAATTTTAAAGCAACCCCAATACACACCTTACGCTGTTGAAAAACAAGTAGCCATCATATATTTAGGTACCCAAGGGCTTATTAAAAATGTAGCTGTAAAAAAGGTAAAAGAATTTGAAGAACATTTTTTAACCGAAATGGAAAACAAATTGCCTGAAGTAATGGCCGAGTTTAAAAAAGGTGCTTTACCTGAAGATGGGTTGAAAAAAATGGTAGAGTTAGCTAATGGGTTAATACCACAGTATAAATAGCCCCCTTAATCACCCAAAAGGGTGGGAAATAAGGACTCTAAATATTTGTAGATTATTTATATACAAAAGCCATCTAATTTTTAGGTGGCTTTTTTATTAGTTAGTTGGTTGGTTGGAATTGGGAATTAGGAATTGGGAATTGGGAATTGGGATTACCTCAGCGTGACCTCTTTTTACTCCAGTTCTATACGGTATGTTTTGGTTGATTAGTTGATTGGTTGATTGGGATTACCTCAGTGTAACCTCCTTTTAACTCCAGTTCTCTGCGGTGAAAGTGGTAGGTTGGCTGTAATAGTTGTGATCTTTGTTTAGCTCCCTAATGGTCGGGACTAGTAGTGTGAAAACACCGTGTAAAAAAAATTACTTTACAATGATTTGTTTTGTAAATTGTTGTATACCATTTTTGTAACTAAATGTTCTGCTTTTAAAAATGTAATACGTAAGCACACTTATGCATGCAACTAAAAACAAGGCAGCAGCAACCCCTTTGTAATATGTATTGTGGCTTTTATAAAAAATTATGAAAGAGGCAATGAGTATGCTTGCATTAATGTAAATCAAAAGCATATAACCTTCTTCAATTTGTATAATTCTAGGAAGCTCTTTTATTTTAAGCTGCTCTGGATGCATATCATAATTATACAAACTCCTAACTTTTAAGGTTGCTATTTTGCTATAATTGGTATAGCCTGCACCTAGGCATACTAATGCAAATACAGCCAAAGGCAATGCAAAACCTTTGTACCACTGTTGTTTGTATAAAACGTACATTACTGTAGCCAACGTTAAACAAATACCCCCTAAAACAAATAAAAATAATTGCTCATTTTTAAAGCCATCAAAATAAATTTCAATATTATTTTTGGTAAACATAGTTGCAAATTATTGCTCAATAGCTGTTGTAATATTTTTGCCTAATGGCTCCTCGTTTGATTCAAAAACATGGGTAAGGTTACCATTTTCATCAATTAAATATTTACAAAAATTCCAAGTAGGTTCCTGGCTATTCCACCCATTTTGCTCTTTATCAGTAAGCCATTCAAATACACTATTTTGTGTAGAGTGTACCACTACTTTACTTTTACGCATTAAAGGAAAAGTAATTCCATAATTTTTTTTGCAAAAATTGTCAATTTCAGCATCTGATTTATTTTCTTGCTCCATAAAATCATTTGCAGGAAAAGCCAAAATAGTAAGTTTATCTTGCTTGCTATTATATAATTTCTGCAATTGCTTATACTGAGCAGTATAGCCACAATCAGATGCAGTATTAACTACTAAAACTTTTTTATGACGAAGTTGTTCAAAATTAAATGTTTCCCCATTATTTAAAATGGCAGTTAAGTTATAAAATGACCGTACAGCAGCTGTGTTGCTTGTATATGTATTTGCATTTCTTTTAAAAATTTTGTTTAAAAACTTAAATAGTGGATATACAAATTTTAAAAAATTTTGTTTTGTAGTCATAATCTTTAACCGATTGCTTTTTTAAATAAAGAAAGTTTGCCTGTATATGGAGGATATTTTATAGCAAGATCTAGCCAAGTTGGGGTTTTTAAAATAGCTTTTTTATGGCTAAAGGTATCAAAACTAAATTTGCCATGATAGTTACCCATACCGCTAGCTCCCCTACCCCCAAATGGTAATTTATGGTTGGTTAAATGAAGGCTAGCATTATTTATACAGCCTCCACCAAAAGGAACTGCTTTTACCCATTCATCAGCATTTTTATTATTGCTTGTAAATACATACATAGCCAATGGGTTTTTATTTCTGTTAATTATGTTTAAGGCATCTTGCTTAGTAGTAAATTCAATAATTGGTAGTATGGGGCCAAAAATTTCTTCTTGCATAATTGCTTCATCCATACTTTTTACATGTACAAGTGTTGGCTCAATATACTTTGTAGCCTTATCTGTAACGCCACCATGCAAAATTTGAGCATCAGTAATATATTTTTGCAGCCTATCAAATTGTTTATCATTTATAATCCTGCCAAAAAAATTGCTTTGCTTAGCATCAGTACCAAAAAAGCTTTGTATAGCAATTTTTAGCTCAGCTACTAAAGCATCTTTAACGGAGTGGTGCACTAACACATAATCTGGTGCTACACACATTTGCCCAGCATTGCTAAATTTTGGAAAAGCAATACGCTTAGCAGTAGTTTTAATATCGGCATCTTCTGCTACAATACAAGGGCTTTTACCACCAAGCTCTAAGGTTACGGGTACTAAATTTTTTGCTGCAAGCTCATAAATACTTTTACCAACAGCTGTGCTACCAGTATAAAAAACATAATCAAACACAAAGTTATTCATTAGCTCAGGTACAATAGTAGCTCCATCTCCTTCTACATAAAAAATATACTCCTCATTAAAAGTGTTTTGAATAATTTTTTTAATTATAGCGGCCGTATTTGGTGCCAATTCACTTGGCTTTACCACTACACAATTACCAGCAGCAATAGCACCTATAAGTGGTGTAAGTAGTAATTGAAAAGGATAATTCCATGGGCTTATAATTAATACAACTCCTAGTGGTTCTGCCTGTATATAACTTCTAGAAGGTAGATTAAGCAAATTTGTACCTACCGATTGTGGCTTCATCCACCTATCTAATTTTTTAAGGGCAATATTTAATTCAGATAAAAAGAATCCGTTTTCTGTAATCCAACATTCTTCCTTGTTTTTGTGTAAATCAGCAAACAAAGCTTCAAAAATTTCAGTTTCATTTTTTACTACGGCTGCTTTTAACTTAAGTAATTGCTCTTTTCTAAATTGATATGATTGTGTAGCAGCAGTATCAAAATATTGACGCATTTTAGCTAAAACAGCAGTAGTTTGCATAAAAAAATTATTTAATTAAAGTTACACAATCTAAGCATGACGGATGAACATTATATGGGTATAGCTTTACTAGAAGCTAAAAAAGCATTTGATATAGATGAAGTACCTATTGGTGCTGTACTGGTGATTGGTGATACAATAATTGCCAAAGCACACAACCAGGTAGAGCTTTTAAACGATAGTACTGCACATGCCGAAATACTATCGCTTACTACAGCTTATAACGCATTGGGAACTAAGTATGTAGCTAGCGCAACCTTGTATGTTACTATTGAGCCTTGCCTTATGTGCTGTGGTGCATTATATTGGAGTAAAATTGGTAAAATAGTTTTTGGTGCACCTGATGAAAAAAATAGCTATAGAAAATACACTGGTAGTACAAATCCTTTTCACCCTAAAACGATCATAATAGGTGGGGTTTTGCAGGCGGAATGTGCTGCACTGATGAGGGCTTTTTTTGTTGGGAAGAGATGAGGTTGTTGATAAATAGAATTTAGTTGTAAAATATGAGTATTGGTTTGTGAAGGCCAAACTAAGGTAGAGAGTAAGGTGGATATTTGTGTCGTGAAGGCACCATAACTGTTCGGAAGATTTATGGAGATTTTTTATACAACATACTTTTCGCTTTCTGTGGACTTCCTCCACATAAG
>JANMAV010000277.1:0-7058 GCA_031360055.1 Ferruginibacter sp. | reverse complement strand
TTAAAATAAAATTATTTTTTTTTATTTACTGTATTTTGCTTTATTCTCTCTTTGTATAATATTTTATTTGTCCCATGCTTTAATGCTTAATAAAATTTGTTCGTCGGCAAATGATTGGTAACGTTTAAAGCTGTTGCCGCTTTTATGCCCTGTAACTTTCATAACCTGTTCGGCTGGCATACCCTTATGTAAACTTTGGGTTATAAAAGTACGCCGCCCTGTATGTGTAACTAATAACTCCCACCGCTTATATTTTGTTTGTATTGCTTGTGTGCCTTTGTGCTGGGTTATTATTTGCACATCGTTAAGCCCTGCAAACTGCCCTAAATCTTTTAGGTATTTATTTAATTTAGGGTTGCTTATAAGGTGCAGTTTAATAATATTATTTACTGTGTAATTTGCTAGTAAAGCCGCTAAACGGTTGTGTATTGGTATTTTTATAACCTGCTTTGTTTTGGTTGTGTTAATGGTTACAAAGCCGTTAATTATTTGGTTACTATCAAACTTTTTTAAATCGCTGTACCTTACGCCCGTGTAGCATAATAGTAAAAATAAATCTCTAGTGTTGCCTAAATATTGAGGTAATCCTTTTACATCTTCAATTGCTTTTAGTTCGGTTTCAGTTAGTGCAACTATATCTTTTTGCGTTTCGTTTGGCGTTTTTACTTTTTGGTAGTTGGCATTGGTATTATACCCATTAGTAAAAGCATAGTTTAAAAACGTTTTTAGGTATTTTATTGCTCTGTTGGCAGTAGTGTTTAAATACCCAACATCATTTATTAAAAATGCTTTGTAGCTAATAAAAAAATCAGTTGTAAAGCTGTCGAACGTTATATTTATTTTATGTAAATCGGTGTATTTTTTTAGGTTGGTTTTTAGTAGTACGTATTTATTTACGTAGGACTGTGTAAACTGTAATTTTTGGTTATGTAAAAACTTATCGAAAATTTCAAAAAATAAATTTTTAGTTTGTTTTGTATTATTTTGGTAAATATGGTTACTACTTAAATAGTCCTTTGTAATTGGTATTTTACGCAAAGCTGCATCAAGTATAAGGGTTTCAAACTCAGCTTTAATTTGCTTTAACAAATGGTTTAAAGCCTTGTAGTGAATATTACCCTTTTTTACTTCTTGCTTGCTGTCGCTCCAATCAATAGGGTGTATTTTTTTACCTGTACTAAATTTAAAGCGGAGCTGTCGGGTAATGTAAACCATACAAAAAAGTAAAGTTTCATTTTCGCCATTAGGTTCTTTTAATACAAATGTTACGTTTTGACCCATACGCAAATTTAGGTAGGGGACGCATAGGGGGACGCAATTAGCAAAAAAAACTTTACTTTATTTTGTTTTATTTTGCTCTAATTAATTGTAAAACATTGATTATTATATTATTAAAAAAAACTAAGCAAATTAAAATATATTAGAATAAAGGCAAAGCAGTCCCGTCCAGCCCGCTTTAATAAAGCCAAAAGCCGCTACTACACTACGTTTTAGCGGTTTTTTGTTTGTATAGGGGACGCATAGGGGGACGCAATTATTAAAAACGGATTACTATTTTGCTACCTCCTCCAGCAAAAAACGGGTTTACTATTGGTTTACTACACTTGTATAATAGTTTACTACAAATTACAAAACGGGTTTACTATTGGTTTATTTTGTTGCTACCTGCCATTATACGGTTTACTGTTAGTTTACCATTAGTTTACTATGTAAAAAACGGGTTTACTACACTTGTATAATAGTTTACTACAAATTACAAAACGGGTTTACTATTGGTTTACTTTGTTGCTACCTGCCATTTTACGGTTTACTGTTAGTTTACTATGTAAAAAACGGTTTACTACACTTGTATAATAGTTTTCTTCAAATTACAAAACGGGTTTACTATTGGTTTACTTTGTTGCTACCTGCCATTTTACGGTTTACTGTTGTTTAACACATAAAAAAAGATATACGGCTGGTATATCGTTGCTATGGGTAAAAACTTAACTTATAAAGTAAGTAGTACAAATATAATTTACATAATATTTTGTAATATTTTAGCCATTTTACTAAATATTTTATTATTGGTTTTTAGTTCTAAATAGCAAATGTTTTATAAAAAAGTGGTGTGGTACTATAATAGGGTTTTTACCTGCCCTACGTGCCCTTTTTGCTTATAACCCTTTATAGTAGCGGTTCTACAAAGGGCAGGTAAAACCATTTTACCTGCCCTGTACCTGCCCTTGCTGCCCTGTTTTTGATTTGGATTTTAAAGGGCAGGTAGGGCAGGTGCAGGGCAGCAAAAAAACGATTTGCTGCCCTGTTTTTTTTGCCTGTAACCCTTTACCCTATTGCTTTTTATTTTTTAAGGGCAGGTAGGGCAGGTAAAAAAGTAAAATAACGACCACACACCATTAATTAATGCTTTTAAGTATAAAAAAACGTTTTCCGTTCGTTTTTCGCTCTTCTACATTTCCTAAAAAACGGGGGTCGTATTTTGCAAAATGTTTTATCCAGCCGTAAAATGTTTTTGCATTACCCCTATACCTATCTTTTTCATATTCTAAATATTGAGATATAAAAAGTTTGTGTAACTCTACTTTGTCAAACTCAATATTTGCTTTTATTTGGTTGGTATTAATGCAATCATTCATAAACTCCAAAAAATCCCTATTAGTGGTATCTAATAACTTACGTGCTGCCAAATTTTCGTTTTTAGGTTCTACTATGCCATTACCCAAATAAACACAAATACAGTACATCATAAAATTGTCGAATAGAAACCATTCACTCTTATCCCAATCACTAAAAAAACGGTGCTTAAATTCATTTTCGGGGCTGTACTTTTCGCTGTAATGGTTACTAAATTCAAATTCAATAGCCCGATCTTTGCTGCTCCCTCCCTCTATGCTTATAGTCTTATTTGTAGTAATACACATTTTAGCCCTTACCTTAAAGGGGTTTTTGTTTTTCTTTTCAACGGTTATACCTTCAGTAATATCATTGTACAAATTTTCAAACTTAAAATTTGTACGCACATCGTTTAAAAAAATTATTTGTGTGTCTAGGTTCGCCTCCTGGTACTTGTTTTTGTTTTGGGGGTCAAAATCTTTACCGTTAATTTGAGTAAGTTTTTTTATGTGGTGCAGGGTGTTACCAAATAGGGTTTTTCCTGTACGACCGTTTGCATCTTCGCTTATACCGCTATCGGTTAATATTACGGCTCTCAATTTTACATCGGAAAAGCTGTGTAGTAAATAGCCTGTAAGGCTGCAAAGGCTTATAAAATTATCTTCATTTTTATTGCATACATTAAACATAAATTGAGCATAAACGCCCATTTGTGCAATGCTTAAATTATCGAAGTTAATTTTTGTAAAATCTCTTTGCACAATTTGGCTTTGCCAAATGCAACCACTTAAATTTTTATACGGCTGCAACTCCCACCCCTCTTTATTGCATCTTACAAAGCCATTTTTGTAATAAATAAAACTTTCGGTTTTTGTATCTACATTAAAAAAAAAGTTGCCACATTGTAGCAATGATAGGCGTTTTATGCTGCAATAATTTTCGGGGGCTTTGTATATTTTTGTTTTTAAATATTCCCTTTTTATACCTCCCGAAATAGTATCGGGTAAAGCATTAATGTACCTCAAAAAATCGTCTTGTATTTGGTGGGGCTGTACTTGTGTAATTACGTTGTTTTGTATTTTTATAAAACTAAAATCGCTGTCTAAATCAAAACGCCTGTAGCCTAAACTATAAATAAGTTCATCAAATTTTACATAGTTAATTTTTAAATCGGTTAGGACCTGTGTACCGTCTTGCATTTTAAAAATAGGGCTATAAAAAACAACTTCATTTCTATTTGTGGCAGTTACCTGTGCTGGTGTTTTTTGGGGCTTTATTTTACTTGTGCTGGCTGGTTCATGCACTAAAATATTATGTTGCTTGGCTATGGCGAACAATGTATTTATATTAATGCCGCTACCTGTGCTACTGCAACATTTTTTATATTGGTTGCTGCAAGCTTCATAATCGTACTTGCTGTAAAAACGGCTTACCCTGTGAAAATAATCCTCGCCACCTGTACCAAATTGGCTGGCCAATGCAAAGCCTATATTTAACCATTGGTCGTAATTCCCTGTAATATCTGTGCTGGTGGTTTCTATTTTTTGTATTAATAACTCTACTTCATTGGTTTTATCATTAATTATAAATGATTTTTTTTGTGTTGCTGTGATGGTGCTTGTGGTTTCACCCTTTGCCCTTGCCTTGCCGTTATTTTCTACGGTTGTAATATCAAAAATAGTAGCATTTTCATTTATAAAAATTTCGGGGTCGTAGCTTACAAAACAAAGCCTATCTACATTTTTGCAGCTAGGGTCAATTATTAAATTATAGGTGTTTTTAAACCAACTTTGCAGGGCTAAAAAACTGTTTAAATGTTGGGTTGCATCTATACTAATAAAAACCTTTAGCCCTACATTTGAAGGGCTTAAAAATGCTGCTATAATAAAGGGTTGTTTTGCTAACTGTAGTTTTAAATCTGTTGCATTTAGGTTTATATTTTCGCCTTTGCCGTTGTCTATATCTATACAAATAATACCACTATGCTCTATTATGCCGCTGGCACATCGTTTTATAAATGTGCCGCTGGGTGTAATGCACGGCAAAAACTTTTTTTGTGCATCATATTCATTTTTAGGTAACTGTTGTAAACGGTTTACAATTTCGGAGTAAGTACCATTTTTTATATTTTGTAAAAAATCGGTTAACGAAATAATAATGTTTTCATTAACTTTTGTTAGGGTTGTGTAATAATTTATATTATATATTTGCATGGTTAAAATATTGGTTTAAAAAATGCCGCTTTCATTAGGAGCGGCATTTTTATTTGTTTGATTTTTAATTGTTATTAATAGGTGTTTTTGCTATACATAAGCTGGTAAAGTAGTTTTTGCTAACTGTAATTTGTCAATTAAACTGCTAACCTTTAAAGAGGTTTCATAACAAACATTTATACATTCAGCTATATAAATTTGTGCTAAATTATTAGCATCATTAGGCACACTTTGGGTAGTGCTTTTATTTTCGTTTTCGTTTTCAGCTAAACTTTGAAAATAGTAAAAAATAGCCCCCACATTTTCGTCATAATCAAATTTTACATTTAACACTAAAATATTTTGTAAAATATTATTTAGTGAAAAGTAAATTTCGTTAAAACCCTTTTGGGTAAAGTTGTACAATTTTAAAAGTGGATAGTAAATATTACGGGTTTGTTGTTGATGCTCCACTACATTTAAACCTTTAAAAAAGTCAATAACCTTAACCATTATACGTAATTCTGTGGTTATTTGCCCGTTAATTTCGGGGTCAATGTTTAAAAAAACAAAGTTGTAAAAACTTTGTAAAGCTGGTGCAAGTTCCTTTAAATCGGGTGTTGCAAAATGTAGTGAATTAGTAATAAAATCAACATCGGGAATAATTGACTTAATAGCCGTTTCGTGGCTTAACGTTGCTGTGCCGTTATCCTGTAACGGGGTTGCCTTTTGTGTGTTTGTTTGCATTTTTTGTAAATAAATTAAATATTACGGGTTGCAAACAAACACAATCTTTATAGGAGAGTATTGTGGTAGGCATTACTGCACTACCTCCCGTAATATTGTATTTTGAGTAAAATTGTTGTGTGAAAATCATTATTATGTTTGTTTGCAATTCAAAAGTGTGTTAATATTTTATAACTGCCAAATTTATTTTTTACCGTAAAAAAAATAGTATAAAAATAGCAGTATAAAAACCACATTAAAAAATGTGGTTAAATTGTTTTTTATGTTGTTTTTATTGTTGTATTGTATAGCTGCCATTGTGTAAATAATTAAAAAATAAAACCGCCTAGTAAATGCCCGTTTACAAACATTCTACACTTAAAAAAAACCAAATTTTTAACTGTATAATTACTAGGCTGGCTTTATAATTAGGTGTTAAAAATTGCCGCTAATTCCTTACGTTCAAAACCATACGTTTTGCCAAATAAATTACGGTTGTACATACTTTGTGCATCTTCAAAAAAAGCGGTTAAAATTGCTTTTTGAAATATTTGCGTAAATGATGGCATATTTTCAGTAGCCATTTTTTCACGTATTGCAATCATTTCAAGCCACGTTTTTTGCTGCAATGGTGTAAAGTCCTCAAATGGTATTTTTACACAATTTTCGTCTAATAAAAAACCCTCTCTAACATCGGCTTTACTTGCATCGGTAAGGGTTTGCAAATAAGCCTCCTCCTCAATGGTTAGTGTTTCTTCACTCTCAGGCGGTCGCCCTGCTAATTTTCTTAACAGTTCCCTCTCAGGTGTTGGCTCTAGTGTTATGCTTATGGTATCGGTTGCATTATTTGCTACCTCCATATTTACAACTTTTGCAATAGCTAATAAGCTGGCTGGGGTTAAATTAACTGCACTAACATTTGCCGGGGCTGCATCGGTTGTAGTTGCACCGACCGGTGCAACCTCTTTTTGTGAATCGTCCAATATTTTTTGTAAATATTGGTTTACATTTAGCCCTAAAGCTGCTGCTTTTTGCTCAAGGGTTTCTTTTCCTGTACCGTCCAGCTTTACACTTACGGTTTTGTTTTTTTTTGATTGTTCCATTTTTTTTAATTTATAATTGAGTGATTGAATAATTAGCCCCTTTTGTTTCTTCCTGCTATTCCCTTAAATGCGTCTAAAAGTTCTTGTTTGTAATACAGTACTCCCCTATCTGTTTTTATATGTGGTAGGGCGTACTTTGTTCTATACTTAAGTAATGTTGGTTTTGAAATACATAATAAATCCGCTGCCATTTGTGGGGTTAATGGAGTATTGTCGGGGTTATTTTGTAGCTTATTATCAAGTAAAAGTTTACTCAATATTTTTGTTAGTAAATTTTCTAACTCCGCTACATCAGTAGTAAATATTTGTACTGCCATAAAAAAATTTTATAGCAGGCATAAAAAAATGCCTGCAAAATTTATAATTATTTGCAGGCATTTTTTTATGCCAACAAATTTTTTATTTTTTGTGGCATATAAAAAAC
>JANMAV010000234.1:0-14514 GCA_031360055.1 Ferruginibacter sp. | reverse complement strand
CTTTGCGGTTTTCTTCTTTGGTACAACTTGTAAAAAGAATGCTTAACAAAAAGCAAATACTTACTGCTTTGAATAATTTTTTCATAAAGACATCTTGTTTTTTTTAAAATAAATTATTTTTTAGCCAATATTCTTTATTTTCTGTAAAGTCAATTAACAGCTTTGATTGTTTAAAATATACAAATAAATGATTTTTATTTGTATTATCTAGAAACTCACCTCCAAAACTTACTGGTCCTAGCTTTTGTTGTATATGACGCCTGATTTTTTTGCAGTTAAATATTGAATTTTCAAATTTTGCAATTGAAATAGAAACTGTGTTACTTGGAATTGTGTCACTAAAATTAAGATTGCTAAATGAATTTCTGATTGAAGATGTACTACCTCCTGCTTGAAATTTTTCATAAATTTTTAATTCTTTAATTTGAGTTATTTTCATAGAAACGTTACAACTAATATTGAAAATAATAATAAATGTTAGATACCAATTTAATTTAAAGTATTTCATTTTACCTGTATAAATAATGTGAAAAATGAGATGGTGAAAATCCATTATTGCCTAAAATAGCTGAAAGTCTTAATGTATATGGATGAATTCCGCCAATAAAAAATTTGCCAGAAGCCATTAATGCTCTTTGTGCAACAGAAGAACAACTACGAAGAGCAAAATTGTAAAATTTTGGATTTGAATTTAATCTAGTACTAATTCTATTCATCGTTTTAAGATTCACACCTTTTATAGTAATTGGTTTAAAAACATTACCTGTCATATTTTGAACTTGACTTGTACTGCCGCTTGTGCTGTAACTAGTCCAATCATTTCGGCCTTTAGCAATGCCCAAAAGACCACCTTCTTTTCCTGGACCAAAATCAATTAAACTATTTCCTTTCATATCAGTTATTTGAGAATGTCCAATTAGATCTGACTGTTTGCCATCTTTACTACCAGGGATATTTTCAGTTTGTAGTTGCACTTCACCTGGTTTAAAACCTGCTAAAACATCCTGTACATTTGAAAATGCTCCTAAACTATATCCTAAATTTTCTACAAATGAGTTACCTTTTTCACCTAAGTAACCTACATTCCCAGTTTGTAGATTATAAGATGCAATTCCAAAACCTATAGATACAGAGCTTTGACCACCAGTTACAATGCTCATCCCAATTGAGCTGACAAACGATGATGATATAATACCTAACGTGTTAGCAAATGCCATATTTACACCAGAAACAAAACCACCTAATGCCCCACTTGCAGCACCAGTTATCGCTCCTCCTATAACGTAAGAAAAAGTTTTAGGATTATCCCATTTGAATGGATTTAATTGACCTCTCAGCATAGGTTCGTGTCTCACGAACCTACTCCTAACTAGCATAATTTAACTCCAAAATACAATTAAACTTATCTTCAATTTAATAATAATTATCATAAATTACTATGCATTAAAAACTAACAGATAGTTTACTATAAAGCTGTCATTAGTTTCGTGAGACACGAAACAAGGCTGAAATTATTTTTAATGCAAGGGTTTACCAAAACATATTTCATTCGGCTATTACCAAAACGTATTTTACAACACGATACAATGATATCTAAGCAATAACGATAGTTTTCTTTGTTGCTTTACCTTACAAAAAGGTACATCTTTATTAAATTCTTTCAAAATATTTTAAAAAATCATTGCATCATAATATTTGTAAATTTGAATACTGCGTCAATTGATTGGAGGATTAAAAATTCAATTCAGCAGTAAAACTGCCCAAACTGCCCATAGCAATTTGCCCTCAGCCTACAACCTTTGCACACTTCCCTCCGCCACTTTTTTTCCTGTAGCATCAGTTAATATTACATAGTATTGTCCTTTTGCATGTTGGCTAATATCAACTTTCATAATAGTATATGGTAGTGTATTAATATAATCTTTTGTAAATATTCTAGCTCCTTTATTATCGTAAACACTTAGGGTACGTACAATTGGCGGTATGGTAGCCGTGCCATTATTTATGCTTACATTAAAAATGCCATTATTAGGGTTAGCACTAATAAATAATTGTGGCGATTTTGCAGCTACAATTAACACCTCATTAGTAGTAACACTGCAACCACTTGGGGCAGTAACTTTTAATTGGTATGTGTTTGCATTATCAGCGGTAACGGTATAACTGTTGCTTGTAGCTCCTGGTATTGCAGTTCCAAATTTAAACCATTGGTAGGTATAATTATCAGTTGGGGCAATAGTACTTGTTATTAAGGCAGGTGTGCTTGGGGTAACAAAATTACTTGGGGTAACGGTAAGTACTACCGTAGGGGCAGGGGCAACATTAACGGTAACCTGTGCACAAGTGGTTGTATTACATGCACCTTCAACCCTTACAAAATAGGTAGTTGTAGCATTTACCAATACGTTGTTTAAAGTAGCGCCAGTACCTATAAAATTACCGCCACAGCTTCCTTCGTACCATTTGTAACTAGCAGCAGTACCCAAAGTAGCACCACTTGCTGATAGGCTTATAGTACCATTACTACCACAAATTAATGTTGAACTTGCGGTTGCGCTAGTAGGTGCTGTAGATGTGCTGTTAATAACCACATTTGCAGTTGTACTAAAAGTTGCACATCCATTATTTGCTGCAACAGTGTATGTTATAAGATAAGTACCAACTGTACTTGTAGCAGTGTTTATAGCTCCAGTAACTGCATTAATATTTAACCCGGTAACGCTAGTAAATGTACCACCCATTGTACCTGTAATGGTAGGGTTTACAATACCTGCAGTTGGGCAAAATGGACTACCTGTGTAGCTAATAGTTGCACTTGGTGCTGCCGATACCGTTATACTAGCTGTTGTACTAAATATGGCACAACCACCAGCAGCTGCAACGGTGTAAGTAACCGTGTATGTGCCAGCAGTACTTGCAGCTAAATTTACGGCACCTGTGGTAGTATTTACATTTAAACCTGCGGTTGATGAGTATGTGCCATTTGCAGTACCAGTACGTGTAACAGATGCTGTGCCTGCATTGCTGCAATATGGTGAACCTACATAGCTAATAGATGCTGTAGGAACTGTGTTTATAACAATGTTTGCGGTGGTATTAAAAGCAGCACAACCATTAGCTGCTGCAATTGTGTACGTAACCGTATAACTGCCAGCAGTACTTGTTGCAATATTTACAGCTCCTGTTGTACTGTTTAAACTTAAACCTGCGGTTGATGAATATACTCCATTTGCAGTACCAGTACGGGTAACCGTTGCAGTACCTGCATTACTGCAATAAGGGCTAGCTGCATAATTAATAGTTGCATTTGCAGCTGCCGAAATTGTAATGTTTGTAGTGGTGGTAAAAGTAGGATTGCAAACATCTGTACCGGCTATTGTGTAAGTAACTGTATAAGTGCCTACAGTGCTTGTAGCAAGGGTTACAGCACCAGTTGCACTATTTAAACTTAAACCTGCGGTTGATGTGTATGTGCCCCCTGTAGTGCCAGTGTTGCTGATGTTGGCAACACCTGCATTATTGCAATATGGTGTACCAGCATAGCTAATTGTTGCTGAGGCTGGTTGGTTAAATAAGTAACGGGTAAATACAGGGTAGTGGTCAGTTGTTGTAGTGCCGTAGCTTGGTATTTGTGCAGCAGCATCAGTTAAAATAGCTGCTGAGCTTGGCAGGTAACTACATTTCATTTCGTTAGATATCATTACATGATCAATAACATCATTATAACTAACCGTACTTTTTTTACCTGCTAAACTTAGTGCCAATGTTGGAGAAAAAAAGTTGGTAGCATCATCAGTAAAGCTTTTGTACGATGATAACTTAGGGTTAATGCCTGCTGTTATAGTACTATCTAAATCATCATTAAAATCGCCTAACAAAATAATATTATCAGTTGGGTATTGGGTATTTAATAAAACCCTTAATGAGTCAGCACCAGCTTTACGACGGTTATATGATGTTAACGTTGGTGATGTGTTTGCTTTTGCATGTATTACAACAAAGCGTAAGGTTTTAGTAATTCCATTTAAAGTAGTAGTTCCGGTAACCATAAATGGAAAACGGCCACTAGCATAGTTGTTATAGCTAGGGTTGGTTAAATCAGCAGCTGTATTTATACCAACTGATAATAAAGCTTGTGTAGTAACCCCAGCAGGAAATAAAGATGTTTTATAAATTAAGCCAAGCTTTTGTGATTCTGATAGTGGGCTAGCACCGGGTTCCATAGTGTTAGTATGAGAGCCATAATTAGATACCACATAACTATACCCTGGCATTTGGCTTACCACATTGGCTAGTCTTGGTTCACTTACTACTTCTTCTAAAGCATATACATCAGCACCAATATTTTGTAAAACGGTTTTAATATTTTGCTCTTGCAAATTATCATTTGTTGGGCCAAGGGTTGTACTGCCAAACCACTCTATATTCCAGTTTACAACCTCAAGGGTATTAGCAGCATCAATGCTGTTTCCCTTTAAAGCCACAATAGTATCTGCAACCCCAATAGTACTTAAGGTTAAATTACCTGTGTAAAATTGGTTGCTGGCTGTAGGTGCAAATTGTATAAATATATTTTTAGGATTGTTATTAGCCTCAGCTTGTGTGAAGCTAATGCTGTTGGTAAAACTGCCATTAGTTTTACTTATTAAAAAATTACCAGTAACTGTTGCAGTAACTGCTCCATTAATATCGGTAGCGGTAAACATAGCTTGCTTTACCAGTGAATTACTTTGTGCTACGAAACCAAAATTAA
Organism: Ferruginibacter sp.; assembly: GCA_031360055.1. GTDB lineage: Bacteria > Bacteroidota > Bacteroidia > Chitinophagales > Chitinophagaceae > Ferruginibacter. The sequence continues at coordinate 9,761 of JANMAV010000234.1, read as the reverse complement.
CTTCGCCAGTATTTGGGCTAAGTTTGGCTGGAGGTGCTGTTGGTGAGTTATCAATTTTTACATCATCTACCGTCCACCTTGCACCATCATCTGCACTGCTATTATATACAAAAGCAATGTAGGTACTAGCTGTTTTATAAGCTGCTAAATTTATGTTTTGGCTTAGTGTCCATACATCGCTAGCTAGGGCAGGAAACTGTCCATTTAAATCAACCCAAGTAAAATTATTTGGGTTGCCTGTACCTGGGTAATTAGTACTTACTTTTAGTTTTAGTGGTGCCCCGTTAAATGCCGTTCTACTCCAAAAAGATACTAAGGGAAAAGTTGTACCCACTAAGTTTAAGCTTGGCGATATTAGCCAATCTTCGTTAAGTACATTACTGCCACCGGCAAAGCCATTTATTTGCACCCCGTTTGGTGCAGATGCAGTTGGGTTTGTAGCATCGTGGCCAAAAGTGGTACAAGCCCAAACTTGTGCACCTGTTACACTAAAGGCTGTAAAACCATCGTTGATTGTAGTGGTACAGGTATTAAAATTAGCATTATATATAGTACTACCGGTGGTAAAGTTCCATGTACTGTTACCAGTAATACCAGCAAAGTTATTGTTGGCAATATCTTTAAATGTAGTAGCAGCAATTTCAATGTAATAAGCGGTAGCAGCAGTTAGTGTGTTTATAGTAATTGTAGCTATATTACCCGTTACAGATACAGCTGTGGTAGCCACATCTATAGTTTGTACAATGCTATTATCGCTTATTTTTTTTATAAGAATATTGCCTATATTTTTTACTACGCCTTCATTAAAAGTAATAGTAAGGTTAGTTGTTGTGGCTACACCTGTAGCATCATCTGCTGGGTTTAAAGTTGTAATTGTTGGTGGGGTAACATCTGCACCGCCGCCACCTGCTATAATATTATCTACAGCAAAGCTAGGCCTAGCACCTCCACCACTTACTTGCCTGCTTATCCAACGCAGTTGCACCACGGCTTGGTTATCAGCAGCAGCTGGCAATAACAAAGTTTTGGTACTGCTATTTTGTGGCGTAGTTACAGCGGTAGTTTGTGTGGTAGTATTATTTTGATATTCTATACCTGTAAGTGTTGTAAAAGTACCAATAGTGCCTACTCTATATTGTAAAGTAACTTCATTTATACGGGTGTTGGTTGTACCATCGTAAGGGTTACGTATGGTCATTACATCGTAGGTTACAGGTATGTTGCTTTGGCCGGTAGTATTTAGGGCAACTACCAAACCTAAATCGAGAGAGCCTGTATTTAAAAAGCCAATTTTGCCGTTGTAATTGTTTACATTACCGCTGTTAGTAGCTGCTGTTACGCTTGCTGCTAAAGCTCTGTCGGCAGTGGCAGCGGCGGTGCTAAAAGTACTGCCTGGTGCAGTAGTTACCGTCCACCCTTGCCAGCCAGCTGGGTATGTGGTAGATGTTGCTGCAAGGGCAGAAAAATCTTGTGTGTAGGGTATTGTTTGAGGTGCAGGGTTAGTTTGTGCTTGCGTAAGGGTTACAAAAAGCAAGGCTAAAAAGGAGAAAATTATTCTCATATATAAAATTTAAACAGCGAAAGTAGGGTAAATAAACAAAAAGTGGGTGGTTATTTAGTAACAAATCAATAAGGTAATGTTGGGTGGTTTTGTGGTGATAATTAGTGTAGCATTTACGTTTATAAACTGCTGATATTTTTCAGACTGTGAAACGGCGGTAACGGCGAAACAACGGATTGCAGTTGGCATAGGTCAGTTGGCAAGGAGCAGTTGGCAGGGTGCAATTGGTCTCCAAATACTACGGGAGAAAAACCAATTGGCAAACTAAACCACTAAAGACTTAAACTTCTAAACTTTACTCCTCAACCCTTCAACCTTCACTCTCAACCCTTCAAACCCTCCCTCAACCCTTCAACTTCCCCAAACTGCCAAATTTTCCGTTTATAGCCCGTGGTACTTTATTTGCAATGCCAAGGGCAGAACATAAAACCACATTTTTATATGCAAAAAGGAAACATTAGGGTACAAACGGAAAACATTTTCCCTATAATTAAGAAATTTTTATACAGTGAGCATGACATTTTTATACGTGAGCTAGTAAGCAACGCTGTAGATGCCACACAAAAATTAAAAACATTATCAAGCATTGGTGAGGCCAAAGGCGATGTTGGTGAGCTTAGAATTGATGTAAAATTAGATGCAGTAAATAAAACCCTTACCATTAGCGATAGAGGTGTGGGTATGACGGAGGAAGAAGTAGATAAATACCTAAACCAAGTTGCTTTTAGCGGTGCCGAAGAGTTTTTAGAAAAATACAAAGGTCAAAATGAAAATAATATTATTGGGCATTTTGGGCTTGGCTTTTACAGCTCATTTATGGTAAGTGAAAAGGTAGAAGTAGTTACCAAAAGTTTTAAAGAAGGAGCTACAGCCGTACGTTGGGAGTGTGATGGCAGCCCCGAGTTTAGCCTTACCCCAGCTGATAAAGAGCAAAGAGGTACAGATATTATTTTGCACATTAACGAAGAAAGCAAAGACTTTTTAGAGCCGTATAAAGTAAAACAAACCCTTGAAAAGTTTTGTAAATTTTTGCCAGTAGCTATTTATTTTACTGATGTGGCCTCCCCAGCCCCCTCCGAAGGAGGGGCTACTGAAACAAAGAATGATACTGAGGCAGACAATATTGATATTGATGAAAGTGCAGTTTCTGAGAATATTGAAAACTCCCAAATCCCCCCTTCGGGGGGTGGGGGGGCTCTTATTAACAACACCAGCCCAGCATGGACCAAAAAACCTGCCGACCTTACTAAAGAAGATTACGAAAATTTTTACCGTGAGCTTTATCCATACAACGAAACGCCATTGTTTTGGATACACTTAAATGTAGATTATCCATTTAACCTAACGGGTATTTTGTACTTCCCAAAAATTAAGCAAAGCCACGAAATACAAAAAGATAAAATACAATTATACAGCAACCAAGTATTTGTAACTGATGAGGTAAAAGATATTGTACCAGAGTTTTTAATGTTGTTGCAAGGTGTACTTGATAGTCCAGATATTCCATTAAACGTAAGCCGTAGTTATTTACAAGGCGACCCTAACGTTCGTAAAATAAATGCTCATATTACAAAAAAAGTAGCAGATAAACTAGACGAAATTTTTAGAACTGAAAGAGAAGAATTTCAACAGAAGTGGGAAAGCTTGGGATTGTTTGTAAAGTATGGTATGATGACAGATGACAAGTTTCTGGAAAAGGCTAATAGCTTTTTTGTAATGGAAGCAACGGCCCCCTCTAGCTCCCCCGAAGGAGGAGAACTACCAACCTCTAGGTTTTATACCAAGGAGGAATATGTAGCCGCTACGCCATCTCAAAAAAATAAAGACGGCAAACAAGTAATATTATACACTACCAACCCAGTGCAGCAAGATGCTTATGTACAACAAGCTATTGCTAAAGGGTATGTAGTTGTAAAGGCTGAAACATTGGTAGATGCTGCATTTATAAACACGGTGGAAATGAAATGGAATGATTTTGTTTTTACAAGAGTAGATGCTGATATAGCTGATAACTTAATAGATAAAACTGATGGTGCAGATAGTGTATTAAGTAAAGATGAAACGGATAAATTAAAAACGTTGTTTGAACTTAAGCAAGATGGCTTAAGCATAAACGTAGAAGTAAAAGGGTTAAGCGTTGATGCACCGCCAGTTACAGCTACAAGGCCTGAGCAAATGCGTAGAATGAAAGATATGGCTGCAGTAGGTGGTGGCATGGCTGCATTTTACGCCCAAATGCCAGATGAAGTTGCACTTACGGTAAATGGCAACCACCCTATATTTAAAAATATTTTGGCAGAGGCCGATACCCCACAACAAGAAAAATTAGTGAAAAATTTGGCTGATTTAGCTTTGCTTTCTCAAGGGTTGCTTACTGGCAAAAGCCTTACTAATTTTATTAATAGAAGTGTTGAATTGATGGAAAAATAATACACATTCAATAAAATAAAAATAGGCTACCTGAACATATAGGGTAGCCTATTTTTTTGACCAATGGTTTCATTTTTATTTATAAATTTGGCTTAAGTTATGAGAACAAAAAGGTGTAAAATTTACCCCAAATGTTAATAACTACAGTAACTATATGAAGTACAGATAGATAAAAATATTGCACACTATTTTTTACCTATACTTAACCACAAATGGAAGTTTTTTTTAAAATTTGCAGGGTATTTAAATCCACACGGACAAAAAAATTAAACATAATTAACAGTTAAAACTTTTTGGAACAGAATGTGATATGAATCATGTATTAAAATACGCTAAATTAATACATCATGGCAAACATAAACGATAATCCAAAAGGCAATATGCTTCAAAATGAAAATAATGAAGATGAAGCAACGCCAAATATAAAATCAACTCCAACTCCATCTACCAATGATGATAAATCAAAAGAAGAAAGTCAAGAACCTCCAAAAGAAAAATCGACCACAAAGACAATAGCTAATGCTATAAATTTTATGATATATTAATACTAATTTCATAACAAATAGCATTTACCCGATATGAATAAATTGTATTATTTTATAGTACTGTTTGCCTCAAGTTTAATATATTCTTGTAACTCAGAAAACAAAGACACTAGTAAAGAAAATGTTGCAGCTATAATTGATAAAGCTATGCCTACAATTAAATGTTATGCTTACATGTTTGATAGTGATACAGTTAGTTTATCTATAAAAAACGAAGGCACTATAGTTACAGGTAATTTGGTTTACAATTATCAACAAAAAGATAAAAATGTAGGAACCATTAATGGCATAATGGAAGGAAATATGTTAATTGCCTATTACACTTTTATGTCAGAAGGGGTAAAATCAGTTAGGCAAGTTGCATTTAAGCTAGAGGGTAATAATTTTGTGGAAGGATATGGAAATTCTTATTTGCAAAATGACAGTATGAAATTTACAAAAATTGACTCCCTACAATTTAATAAGAATACAGATTTAGTGGAGGTGCCGTGTAGGTAAAAATCTTTCAGTTTGTAAAATTTGTATTGTCAATATTTTATAAACTGAAAGTACTACCTAAGTTTTACTCCATGCATAGGGCAATACTGCCAAATACCCTTCATTTCAGCATTATCAGTAGGGCAAAATTTTACAGGAAATACTGATGAAAAAGGTAATTCCCAATTAAGTTTAGTGTTATTCCAACCAAGTGAAAACGAATTTTTATCCTTTACATCAATGTTAAGTTTTCCATGCATTTGATCTGCTTTAAACACAAATATTTGCATCCCACTACCAAATTGGCCAAACATGATAGCAAGTGTTGGTTTTAAATTATTGATAAGCGTTTTTGCTTCATCGTTTATGTCATTTTCTGACAATGGCCTAAATACCTTATTTGATGAATCTATTAGTTCAATAGTCTTTCCAATATCGTCATTAAAAGCCATTCCATTGGTACCTAAACTATAATCAACCACACAAAACATCATATAATTTTTCATTTGGTTAGTTAGCCTAACAATAAACTCAGGAGAAACTTTCATTTGTTTACCTACTATTTCCCAAAAATTATATGGTAACCATAAGGCCATTTTTTTGCTAGTACCCTCACCGCTAACCTTCATACATTCCATAACAAATTCATTGTTACTTGTAGGTTTAATTATTTGTGCATGTACAGTACTAATACAAAGTGAAGAAAATAAAATAAGTAAGAATTTCATTTTATGCTAGTTTTTTGTTGCCTAAAATTGTTAACTATTGTACATCCAATTACATAAACCCTTTACTTACCACTAATTCTTTACTACCGGCTGTATATGTATAAAAACCTTCGCCAGTTTTTACACCAAGTTTGCCAGCCATTACCATATTTACCAATAATGGACATGGGGCATATTTTGGGTTGCCAAAACCATCGTGCAGTACTTTTAAAATTGATAGGCAAGTATCTAACCCAATAAAATCGGCCAATTGTAACGGCCCCATAGGATGTGCCATACCTAATTTCATTACTGTATCTATAGCTTCTACACCTGCAACACCTTCAAACAAGGTGGTAATAGCTTCATTTATCATTGGCATTAAAATACGGTTAGCCACAAAGCCTGGGTAATCATTTACTACAGATGGTATTTTGCCAAGAGTTTTGCTTAGTGCTACAATAACGTCAGTTACCTCTTTACTGGTAGCATAACCGTTTATAATTTCAACCAGTTTCATAACCGGAACTGGGTTCATAAAGTGCATGCCAATAACACTTGCTGGCCTGCTAGTGGCTGCTGCTATTTTTGTAATTGATATTGATGAGGTATTGCTTGCTAAAATACAGCCTTGTGGGGCAGCCTCATCTATTGCTTTAAATATTTTTAATTTTAAATCAATGTTTTCTGTAGCTGCCTCTACTACCAACTGTGCATTGGCTACACCTGCTGCAATATCAGTATTGGTAGTGATATTGTTTAGTGCAGTGGTTTTAGCTTCTTCTGTGATAGTGCCTTTGGCTATTTGCCTATCAAAGTTTTTACCAATGGTAAAAACGGCTTTTTCTAACTGGCCAGCACTTACATCAATAAGGGTTACTGTAAATCCGCTTTGTGCAAATACGTGTGCAATGCCATTGCCCATTTGGCCGGCGCCTATTACTGAGATAAACCCCCCAGTGAGCCCCCCCGCCCCCAGAAGGGGGGAGTTTAAAGCATTATTATTTGTAGTTGTATTCATATAGTTTTGAGTTTATTTTTTTTGTGGAGTGTTATGATTTTTCTCACAGATCTAAGTCTTTTACAGGAAAAACACCAAAGGTACTAATTGGAGAACATATCTTAATTTCAATTATACGAAACTTTGAAAAAGATCAGTATTTACATAATTTTTAAGAGCATTTGCTGCTTACTCAAAATATTTATTTTCTATAAAACTAGTATATAGTTTTTTTACTAATTTTTCTGCAGCATTTTTTTTGCTTGGATCACATTCTACCTCTACTACAGCACTCCAAAAATTTTCATTCATTCTTTCAGTTTTAGAAAGTTTTAAATTAAATGCTTGTTGGTAAACGGTTTTAGAAGTTCTATTTCTCATTGTTCCGTATGGATTTGAATATGAACTACTGCTTTCTTTAGTTACAAATAATGCTGTGTCTATAGGAATAAAGTATAGTATTGCTTTATATCCATCTTTGTCTATCAAACTAAATTCTTTATTTGCATCTTCTGCATTTTTACCCAAATAGAAATATGTAGCTGCTATTTTTTTATCATTTAGTTTTTTAATTAAGGTATTGCTTACATCGGTTAAAAAAATTCGAGTGAGTGATGAACCCATGCCTACAATCAAAATGCTATCAAGTTTTATGTTTAATGTATCGGCTTGCTTTTCATTAAAATAAATATTATTATTTGTCAGTAGCTGTGAATAGCAACTTAGAGTTGAAAAAAATAGAATTGTTAAAATGATACGTTTCATAAATATTGCTAACAATTTAAATTTTAATAAAAATTTTGTAACTATTCAGTAACATTTAATAAATTTTTATACAGATTTGATTAAAAAATATGGTTTGAGGATATTTAAAATTACTTAAATGGTACTATAAATTGTATGCTTTACTTTTTTGCTTGTGCAAAAAAGTAACAAAAAAGCACACCCTTGTCCAATTACATCCCGAGCAAGGGACCGCTCCCTGATTAAACTTTTGTGCTACTGTGAACTCAAAATGAAGCTTTGTTCAACTTCATTATCGGGTAGGTAAAGTAGCTTTTTTAAATAAATTTGTTCATAATAGTCATAACTTTTAAAATTGAATTTTATTTTTATGAACTGAATAGTTACGAAAAAAGTTTTATTAAATAATTTACAATGCAAATAGTAGAAACTAAACTTTAAAATATTGAAATAATTTTTATTAATCTATAAGGGTGGTATATATAGTTCAACAACGATATACTGTTGAATGGAGCGTCGCCACCGAAGCTTCATGTATGTTCAACTGTTTGTCAAAAAAAAACTCACCCCAACCCTTTCCAAAGGAGAGGGAGTTGCAGCCCGAATTTTATAAAACCACTCCAAATTATTAGAGACCCATTTCCCCCCTTCGGGGGGATAAAGGGGGGCTGTTGTATTAATTTGGCCCTTTTATTTAAAAGCATTCAACCCCGTTACATCCATACCAGTTATAAGCAAATGTATATCATGAGTACCTTCGTAGGTTATTACACTTTCTAAATTCATCATGTGCCTCATAACCGGGTACTCCCCTGTAATGCCCATACCGCCTAGCATCTGCCTTGCATCTCTACATATATTGGTGGCCACCTCACAAGCATTACGCTTGGCCATACTTACCTGGGCAGGGGTAACTTTACCTTCATTCATTAATACGCCTAACCTCCAATTTAATAATTGTGCTTTGGTAATTTCGGTTACCATTTCGGCTAGCTTTTTTTGCTGTAACTGAAAACCAGCTATTGGCCTGCCAAATTGTACCCTTTCTTTACTATACTCAAGTGCAATGTGGTAACAATCCATTGCTGCACCAATTGCACCCCATGCTATACCATAACGGGCTTTGGTAAGGCAACCTAACGGCCCCTTTAAACCTGTAACATTGGGTAAAATATTTGCTTTTGGTACAATAACATTATCAAACACTAGCTCTCCTGTAGCACTTGCCCGTAAACTCCATTTGCCGTGGGTGGTTGGCGTAGTAAAACCGGGCATACCACTTTCTACAATTATGCCCTGTATTTGGCCGGCATCGTTTTTAGCCCACACTACGGCTACTTGGCTAAAGGGTGCATTGCTTATCCACATTTTGGCACCGTTTAGGGTTACGGTATCGTTGCCATTATCTTTAAAATTGGTGAGCATACCGGCAGGGTCGCTACCATGGTTTGGCTCAGTTAAACCAAAGCAGCCTAACCACTCACCACTAGCCAATTTTGGTAAATATTTATTGCGTTGCTCCTCATTACCATATTGGTAAATTGGAAACATTACTAAACTGCCTTGTACACTTGCGGTGCTACGTACCCCACTATCTCCTCTTTCCAACTCCTGCATCATTAGGCCATAGCTAATATAATCTAAACCACCACCGCCATATTGCTCTGGCACTGTTGGGCCAAAGCAGCCTAAGGCTCCAAGTTGTGCTACAATTTGTGTTGGAAATTCTGCTTTTTGGGCATACTCCTCTATAATGGGTGAAATTTCTTTCTTTACATAGTTGCGTACGCTTTCTCTGATGAGTTTATGCTCTTCAGTTAGCAACTCATCTACATTAAAATAATCAGGCGATTGGAAATTATCTGTTTTTGCTGCCATGGTTTAAAATAGCCATCTACTACTTTTTGTATTAGGTAAATGGGCTGTAATTTACGGTTTACTAAATTTTTTAATTTTTGCTTTGCAAAGATACTATGTTAGTTTGTTTTAAATTGATTGTAGGTGGCGAAATGGGGTTTTTGTGATGGAGTATGAAGATTGTGGTTGGATGGATTTGGTGAAGCTGGGTGTTTGAACTTGTATAATCTAGGAAGTTGAAAGTATGCTTGGCACAGATACGCTTGGCTGCTTTGGATTATTGGTTGGTGTCTTCACCTTAACTGTTCGGAAGATTTATGGAGATTTTTTATACAACATACTTTTCGCTTTCTGTGGACTTCCTCCACATAAGATTACTATGTTATAAATGATATCTGTTTCTAAATCTTGTGCAAATTTCTTTTTTGCTATTTTGTAAC
>JANMAV010000227.1:0-2669 GCA_031360055.1 Ferruginibacter sp. | reverse complement strand
TTGTGAAAGGGTATTTAAATTTCTCAGTTCTTGATTTTATTCTAAATCTATAAATTTTTTTAGTCTCAAAAACAATATTACACTACCGCCATCCACTATCTACCATTCACATTTCACCATTACCCATTCACCTTAAACACTCCAACTCACACTTCCATCTTTTTCTTGAGTTTGACACCTAATTGAGCTAAATCATTGAATATGAGACATAGGTATTCTCAGTTGGCTCTCTACAATTTTAATTTACTAGATAATTATTTTAATTGCTGGTGTTAAGGGCATTAGAGGTTTTATTCCTATTTTCTGTTGTAAATACACTTCGTTCTCTGAGGGAGTTGATCGTATGTAAACCTCTTCTGTATTATGTTTTAGCAAACTGAGTTGCATTTTATCTAAAGTTTTCCGAAGACTTTTTTCTGTAAAAGTTGACTTTAATTTATTGACTTTTTGTAATACATAATTTTGCAAGGCAAAAGCCATGTAACATAAGCAAATGTGTCCCTCAATTCTTTTATCCGTCCAATGAAACATGGGTCTTGTTTCTAAATGCGATTTGAATGTACGGAAGCTGTGTTCTATTTTATAGAGTTGTTTGTACTGCTCTAATATTTGGGTAGGGTTTAAGGTTTTATTGTTGGTGCTTATGGCTAAAAATCCATCGTACTTTTCTGATTGTTGTATTTTCTGTTCGTCTAAACTATATTTTTCTTTGCCATCGGAGTGTAGAAAAAACCTTGCTGGTTTCTTTTTTAATAAGGCTGGGTTTGATATTAGTTTTTGGGCTGTGGCTAGTTTATCATCCCTATCTTGTTTATCCTTTTTTGCTCTTTTGGCAGAGTAAGTTGCAATAATGGTTTTGCTTTCGTATTGTATGGTACTGTATTTTATGCATATTTCTTCCCCCTCATTATCGGTATATATCCACTCTTGTTTATACTGCTTAATATCTAGTAATGGCGTTTGAACAGTTTTAGGTAAAGATTTTAACCGCTCTCCTAAAATAAATTCGTAACCCTTTTCGGTCGTTAGTGCAATGTTGTTTTTTGATAACATTCCTCTATCTGCCACTACTATTATTTTATCAATGCTATATTGATTTTTTAAATCTTCTAATGCTTTTTCAAATGTATGCCCTTCGTACGTATCTCCTTTAAAAATACGATAGCCTATGGGGTTTTTATCTTTGTCAATCATCATACAATACAGTATTTGTGTATTGCCTATTTTACCATCTTTGCCAAAGCCCATTTGCCGTAGCTCTCCTTCTTTTTCTACCTCACTCTCAAAATAAAAAGTGGTAACATCATAAAAAACAACATCTAATTGTTGGTTAAATAAATCTCTGCCTGTGGTATAAATCTGTTGCTGTATCAAAACATTATTATCGGCTAACTTATCTAAGGCTCTGTATAAATGATGCAGGGCAACACTTGGTAAATTAACATACTCGTTTTGTTGTTCAAAGCTTTTTAGTTTACTGCAAGGGTCTTGCAAACGCTCTATCAACATTAAAAAAACTGCTGCAGTTAAATCAAACTGAAGCCTTGACTTTTTCTCTATTCTACGAAAAACATCTGCCAATCCATAATGAGAAAACGCCTTACCATAAACTTGCTGATAGCCATAATTGTATCGCCCTAACTCTTCTAAATTCCCTTGCAGCAAAGCTTTTACCTCTCCACCCCCTAACTCAAATAATTTAATGCCGATACTTCGTAACTGCTCAGGGCTGTAATCTTCAATCTTTCCTAAGGAGTATAAAACCCTGCTTGTTGGTAACCCCTTATCGTTTCTATAACTCTCTAGAATACGAATGTAATTACCAGATTTTTTTCTATCTACTTTTAAATATGCCATTAAAAGCAAAATTAACTACAACAATTGAGGGTTAATGTTTTGGCATGTAAAATCGGCTCTCTACATTTTCAAAAAAACAAATTAAGAATGTAGTAATAATAAGGGGTTTAAGAGAAATTTTATCTTTAGGTGTCAAACTCGAGAAAAATTACCAACCCAATGAGATGGAATTGAAAACGGTAACGCTTCAAAGTAAATTAGCCGATTTAAAATCAGCTAATTCAGGCTTAATAAATAGTTATACAAATTGGAGCAATGCGAGAATAAATAGAAACAGCATTCTGTACAATCCCTTAAATGGCTTGGTACAAACCGCATTAGATGTTAAAAAATACGTGAAGTCAGTTTTTGGAGCCACAAGCCCACAGTTCAAGCAAATAAGCGGCCTTGAATTTACAAACGTAAAAGACCGTTAAATCAACAGTCGGGTAGCGAGAGTCAGACAGGTTTTTAAAACTTCCTACCCGACTGTAAATTTTCTATTACAAATTTATATTAAATGCAAACAAACAGTCAATATATATATGTACAGCTGTATCATATTTATGTCAACGTTGACAATATTACTGTATAGACAAATACTTTTTACTTACACATTGTCATTATTACCGTACATACTAATACTTTTTCAATACATGCAAATGCTTTAATCTCAAAGACTCTTAAAGCTGCAATCCCGACATTCTCCATAAGAAACGCTACATGAAAATATTTTAGAATGGATGAATACCATCGGTTAATTTTATCAAATTCAACCATAGCAATAAACGTTTCCTACATCTTCCTTAGTACTACTCACCACATTACCGGAC
>JANMAV010000216.1:0-12831 GCA_031360055.1 Ferruginibacter sp. | reverse complement strand
AAAAGAAACTCAACTAAATGAACGGCTAATCCCCCCTTCGGGGGGTGGGGGGGCCACATTACGTAACACCCTCAATGTAACCGCAGGCCTTGGTGGTATGGGTGGGGCTCAGCCATTAGCTATCACAATGAATGGGGGAGTAGCCTTGGTTGCAGAGGTAGAGGAATGGAGAATTGATAAGCGTATAGAAACAAAATATTTGGATGAAAAATACATTGATATTGATGCAGCCCTTGATGCAGCCCTAAAATATAAAAAAGAAGGAAAAGCTGTAAGCATAGGTGTTTTATGTAATGCAATTGCTTTATTGCAACGTCTTATTGATAGAAACATAGTACCCGATACTTTAACCGATCAAACATCGGCACATGACCCATTAATTGGATATATACCACATAACTACAGCAACCACGAAGCTGATGCATTACGAGTTCAAAATCCTGATGAGTATGTAAATATGAGTTATGATAGTATGTATCTACATGTACAATTAATGTTGCAGTTGCAGGATATGGGGGCTATTACTTTTGATTATGGCAACAATTTAAGAGCAAGGGCTTTGGAGCATGAAACTACAGTAAACAAACCAGCTCATCATTTTCCTACTTTAAAATCTCGTAGCCCTAATGGAGATGTAAATGCACTGTTTCCTGGTTTTGTGCCAGCATATATTCGTCCATTATTTTGCGAAGGCAGAGGGCCTTTTAGATGGGCAGCATTAAGCGGAGACCCAGCAGATATTGCCGTAACAGATGCAGTGATGATGGAACTTTTTCCAGAAAATGAAGGCATGATACGTTGGATGAAAATGGCAAAAGAAAAAATTGCTTTTCAAGGATTACCAGCTCGTATTTGTTGGATAGGCCAAGGCGAAAGAGAAAAAGCTGGTTTAGCATTTAATGAGCTTGTACGTACAGGCAAAGTAAAAGCCCCGATAGTTATTGGAAGAGATCACTTAGATACCGGAAGTGTAGCTAGCCCAAATAGAGAAACTGAAGCAATGCTAGATGGAAGTGATGCAGTGGCTGATTGGCCAGTGCTAAATGCATTGGTAAACACAGCAGGGGGTGCAAGTTGGGTAAGCCTGCATCATGGCGGAGGTGTTGGTATGGGTTATAGCATACATGCAGGCATGGTAATAGTTGCAGATGGTACAGCTGCAGCTGCAGCAAGGCTTAGCAGGGTTTTGCGTAACGACCCCGGCATGGGTGTAATACGCCATGCAGATGCTGGTTATGATGTAGCAAAAGATTATGCCAGAAAATATAAATTGGATATAAAAGAAAGACTATTGTAATTGAAATTTTCAACAAAAAGGTTTAATACATTTCTTATGGTTCTTCCATAACACTAGTTTTGTATTTTAACTGTTGGTAACTACATTAAAACTATTAAAAAGTACTACATACATACTCCTCATAAAAAATACCATTGGCAAAAGGATCATATTTAGCAAAGCATGCAAAGCAATCATTAGAAAATGATGAACCATATCAAAAATTAGTTTTACCATACGTTTCTATAAACGAAGAGTCTAAATTACTATTTGAGCAAGGTAAAGTATTATTAATTGATAAGCCATTGCATTGGACATCTTTTGATGTAGTAAGAAAAATTAGGAGCACCATAAAAATAAAAAAAGTTGGACATGCTGGCACTCTAGACCCACTAGCTACAGGGTTATTAATTATATGCACCGGAAAGTACACAAAAAAAATAAATGAGTTTATGGCTCAGCCAAAAGAGTATACAGGTTGTATAACTATAGGGGCTACAACACCCACTTACGATAAAGAAAGTAATACTGAAAACCATAAAAATTATGATCATATAACTGTAGCTGATGTTGAAAAAGCTACACAACAATTTGTTGGAGAAATAGAGCAATTTCCACCAATATATTCAGCCATAAAAAAAGATGGTGAAGCATTGTATGAATTAGCCAGAAGAGGCGAAACAGTGGAGCTGAAAGCTAGACCAATAACAATATATAGTTTTGAAATAACAGCAGTGAATTTACCAAATATTTATTTTAAGGTATTGTGCAGCACTGGTACATATATAAGAAGTTTAGCAAATGATGTAGGCGCTGTATTAGGCTGTGGTGGCTATTTAACAGAGCTAAAACGTACAAAAATTGGTGAGCAAAATGTTACCGAAGCACAAACATTGGAACAGTTTTTACTATCAATAAATGAAGTTAAAAAGGATAGTTAATACCAACTGTAAAATTAAAGTTTTCATAACGCCATAACCTTGAGGCATCACTGGCTGAAAATATTTTTTTAAAGGCATCATTAAAACTTATGGGTGGTGCTTTCCAACCATTATTTACATCACTTGTTTCTGGCCTCTTAAACCTAAAGCTAAAATCAGTTCTTAATATTAAATACGTAAAATCTATCCTAAAACCATAACCTGCAGATAGGCCAAGATCTTTATACAAATTCTTAAAATCAAATTTTGTATTTTCTGAAACCCCAGTTCCCGTACTTTGTTTAATATTCCAAATATTACCAACATCAATAAATGCTGCTCCTTTAAGGGTAATTAAATCAGGTACAAGTCTAGCAATATCATGCCTAAATTCTATATTAGTTTCCAACTGCATATCACCCGTTCTATCATTAAAATTATTTCGGGTAAACGGAGCTAATTTTTGTGAGCCTCTACCAACCCCTCTAATTGGCCAACCCCTCATACTATTACTTCCACCTCCAAAAAATTGTTTAAAAAAGGGTAGGGCTGTATCTCCAAAAATAGGTACGCCAACACCAGCAAAAAACCTGTAAGCCAATGCTGATTTGCGTTTGCTTACCGTATACTTATACTCCACATCAATCTTAACATACTGTTTTTTATATTTGATTAATATAGGTAAGGCTCCAGTTGTTAAGCCAGATTCTTCAAAATTTACTTTAAAGTTTCTTTCTTTTTGTAAGCTAGCCAAGTGTATTGGGTTTCTATATATTGAGGAATAACTAGCACCCAATCCTAAAATAAAAGATGTGTTATATGAGTATCGTAAAAATGGGTTAGCTGCAATAATTGAGTCGAAAGGAAAAGATTGATTATACAAATAACTAAACTGGGCATTAATTGGTTTAAAGGTAAATTTTCTTTCTTTTTTACCATTGGCTGACAAACCAAGTGCTAAATTAAATGTTTGTAAACTAAACAAATTAAACCTATTGCTTAATGATACTCCAGTGTTTACAAAAGTTTCTCCATTGTATAAATTTGTTTTAAATTTATTTGCTAAATTTTGAATCGGCTTTATTAATCTTGGTATGAGTATGTTGTTGGAATAGCTAAACTCATCACTATTAATTACACTATTATTTAACGATTTGTTTTTATTATTTAACTCTACACCAGCACGTAAAGTATGTGTCATACTTATGGCTTCCTTAGCTATATTTTTATTTTTTAAGGTAAGGTTTATGGCAAAACCAAATAAATTACCACCTAATAAATTGGTAACGTTACTGGTTGAGTAACTAGCATCTATGCTGTTTTCAAAACTAAATTTTTTGGCTGGTACCAATTCAATAACCAAATCTACGGTATTGGGTACATCAAGATTTTCAATAATTTTAATATTTACATTTTGCCAAACTCCAAGCCTAGATAGGTTGCTAAGGGTTTTTAAATAGGCTGATTGCCTAAATAAATCTCCATTTCTAAAAGTTATGTTTCTAGCAAATAAGGCTGTTCTAAACAGGTTTTCGTGATACCGTAATATAAAACTTTTGGTTTTGCGTTGGGTTATTTTGCTTGTATCATTTAATACATCATTTGCCCTAAAGTCAGATAAAATATAAATTTTATTTATGTAGTATTTGTCAAGCTTGGTACTATCTAATGGTTTGTTTATAACCAAAGCTAATTTAATTTTTGGAGAGTCTCTTTGTTGTTGTGCTTCATTAAGCAATTTCAATTGCTCAAAAGGGTCATCACTAATTGTTGTTAAGGCTGCTAAAGTGGTATCTCCTCTTACCCTTAGCTCAGCAGCAGTAAATTTGTAATATCCATTGTTTCTAAAACTATCTACTAATCTACTAATTTCTCCTAAAACTGCTAGCTCTGTTACAGGTTCATTTTTCACCAAAATGGCATCAGCTTTTGAATCTATAGCAATTTGTTGGAGAGCGGTATTTTTTAGCCTGTAACTTACCGTATCAATTATGGTTGGCTTGCCAGCAGTTACTGTATAGTTTACCGTTACTTTTTTATTTACAGTATCTTGTGTATATGAGGCTACAGCATTATAGTAACCTAGGTGATACATCGATTTTTGCATATTTTTTGCTGATAAACTACTGTAAGCAGTATCGTATGCAATTGGTTTTTTTATAGTATGTAAAATAAAAAATGCATCTTTTACAACTACTTTTGAGCTATCATCCAACTGGTTACTTAAACGCTGTAAAACGGTTTGTTTTTCAATTTTGTTAAATTTACCACCCTGTAGTACAATATTGTTCTTAACCAAAAAGGGACCATTTTTTGGTGCTTTTTTTATTATTGTGCAGGATGATGCCACAACAACAATTAATAATATATTTTTAAATAGAGAAATATTCATTTTATTTTGAGCCAATTTTGTCAACTAAACCACAATGATACCTAAACTTACCGTCAAATATATTCAAAGTTTACAGCACAAAAAATTTAGAGATGAGCATGGCAGTTTTTTAGCTGAAGGGCCTAAGGTTGTGTTAGAACTATTGGAGTCAAATATCTTTGAATTAGAGGCTTTGTATTTTACAAAAAACGCTTTAACCCAATTTGATGATGATTTATCAAAACTGCCAAAAAATTTACTGCATCAAATAGAAGATTTTGAGCTTGAAAAGATTACAAGCTTGCATACTGCAAACCTTTTGTTAGCCATTTTTAAGAAAAAGAAACAGTTGGTTATGCACAAATATGAAAATAATATTACGCTGTTATTAGATGATGTGCAGGATCCTGGAAACTTGGGAACAATCATACGAATAGCAGATTGGTTTGGTATAGAAAATTTGGTTTGTAGTAAAGCAACTGCTGATGTATATAACCCAAAAGTTGTACAAAGCACCATGGCAAGTATAGGCAGGGTTAATGTTGTATATGTTGAATTGGAAGACTTTGTAAAAACAAATTCAAACATAGTTTCTTATGCCGCTACATTAAATGGTAAAATGATTGAAGAATTAAAGCCCATAAAAGAAGGATTTTTGGTTATAGGTAACGAATCGAAAGGTATATCTGAAAACATTAAAAGGCTTTGTACCCATAAGGTTAGCATTGGCAAACATTATGGTAAAGCAGAATCATTAAATGCAGCCGTGGCAACCGGAATATTACTTCATGAAATTTTGTAAATTATTAATTAATTATATTATATTATTTACGAGAATAGATAAATTTTGATATATCGAAAACAATTTTATCTTTGCTGCTATATATAAATCAATTTTTAATTTAACAAAATAACAGTGGGGTACGAACAAAACGACAACAACGAACGTAAACAAGAAAGTGTTTACAGTAAAAGAATTAAAGCTGGAAAACGTAGAACTTACTTTTTTGATGTAAGAGAAACAAGAACCAGTGATTTTTATTTAACCATAACAGAAAGTAGAAAGCGCTTTGACTCAGATGGTTATGATAGGCATAAAATTTTTATTTATAAAGAAGACTTTAACAAGTTTTACAAAGGTTTAGGCGAAACTATAGATTATATTAAAACTGATTTAATGCCTGATTTTGATTTTGATGCCTTTAACCATGATACACCTTATGAGCCTAATGATAATGGCCAACAAGCAATAGTTGCTGATGCACAAACTACAGTAGCAATACAGCCAAATGACATTGCCGAGCCAGATGAAAAGAAAATTGAAACTGAAAAAATGAAAGAAAATGTTGCTCCAACATCAACTTCAGCAAGCGATGAATCATCAACCAATAATTTACATACCGAAGAAGTAGATAAGTGGTAAAAATTTAATTTTTAAAAGTAGGCTGTATCAAAATGTTGATACAGCCTTTTTTGTGCACTTAAATATTTGCTTTTGTTTTCCATTTTCCACTTATTAAATAAAAATAAGAAAGTAAAAAAATTGCTGTCCAATAAACAAATTCATTGCTCCAAGCTACAGCAAGCGATATATAATTTAACTTCATAAAATAGTATGTATAACCCAAATACAAACCAATAGCTATACATTCTATTTTTAAATTAGTGGCAGTTTTGCCTGTGCCAGTTACTCCATTAAGCCAAATGTTGGCAATGCTCATAAATATCATTCCTAAAGAAACTATTCTAATAACTGGCACACCCTCTATAATGAATGCACTATTCTGACCAAATAAATTAAAAAACAAAACTGGAAAAAAGTTTAATAAAAAAACAGGTACAGCACAAAATATTAAACTCCATTTTGTTATTTTTTTTATGGCAAATAATATTTCGCTTTCTCTTTTTTGCCCCATTAAATTACTTACCATTGTATTGCTGGTACTAGCAAAAGCCCAAATAAAAACTCCGGCTAGGCCAAAAACATTTCTCATTACATTGCTAATTGCTTTTGCATTGGTACCCTTAGTTTCTAACAATAAAAAAAATATTAACCAAGTAGTTACACTAATCACATATTGCCCAACCAGTGGTAAGGATACTGTAAATATTTCCTTACTAATTGTTTTATTAAAAATAAAGTTTTGCAACAGTTCATACTTCTTTTTTAAGCCGGTAAATGCCAACACTGCCAATACAACTAACATGCCTGTACATTCTGCAATAATAGAGGCTAAAGCAGCACCATTAAAACCCATTGCTGTAAAACCACCATGGCCAAATATTAATAAATAATCAAACAATATATTTACCAATGCTTCAAAAATAAAAGCAATCATTAAATATTTACTGTTTAATGATGCTACCAAAAAAGCATTACCCATTTGAAATAGATATAAAAAAGGCAGGCCAAAAATTCTTATTTTTAAAAATTGCATTTCTTGTGGGTACGATGCTGCATCAGCCACTGCACTCATTATAAATGGCGCTACAAGCCAAGTAAACAAAATACCAATTAATGCAAATTGTAAACTTATTCTTATGCCTTGTGTAAGTATAATTTTAAAAAATTGGGTATTACCACTTCCTGCATTTTTACTAAAAACAGTTTGCATGGCATTATTTAAACCATGGCCAGCTACTGCAAAAATTAAATAAAATACGCCAGTAATACCAGCGTTGCCTAAGGCATTTCCTTCTAACCTTCCCAAAAAAATACTATTAATAAGTAGGTTTAGCTGTGGTATGAAAATAGAAAGGGTTATGGGCAATGCAATGGATAATATTTGCTTGTTTGTTACCTCTACTTTTAAACTATGCTCAGTTGCAATTTGGCTCATTAGTGCACAAAAATATCCTTTTTTATCACATCAACCGTTTGCAAAAAAAATGCACGTATAATATATAATGCTTTGGTTAGGAGTGTAGTGTAGCAAAGTTATATTTGGAATGCAAATTAAAAAAAATGTTTACTCTCAAACCAAACCTCAGTTTTTGGCAAATCATTAATATGAATGTGGGCTTCTTTGGCATTCAATATAGTTTTGCATTACAGCAAAATGCTGTTAACCCCATTTATAAATTTTTAGGAGCAGAAAATGGAGACCTTCCTATTCTTCAAATTGCTGGCCCACTAACTGGCTTACTTATACAACCAATAATTGGTGCTATGAGTGATAAAACCTGGAGTGTAAAATGGGGACGTAGAAAACCATATTTTTTAATTGGTGCATTGTTTTGCAGCATCGGATTGTTTTTGTTTCCTTTCAGTTCTCAATTGTGGATGGCTGTAAGTTTGTTATGGATTTTAGATGCAGCAAACAATACAGCTATGGAGCCTTACCGTGCCTTTGTAGCTGATAAGTTAAATGATAGTCAAAAGCCAACAGGTTTTTTAGCTCAAAGCTTTTTTACAGGCTTAGGGCAATCCTTAGGTACATTGTGTTTATTTTTATTTCCTTTAATATCTTTCTTTAATACCGAAACAAAAAACCATATTCCTTATTGGGTATTTGGGGCATTTTTTGTTGGCGCTATTTGTAGCATTGGCAGTGTATTGTGGAGCACAAGTACAACTCCTGAAATACCACCAACTGAAGAGGAATTGATAGAACTTAAAAAACATAAATTTAGCTTATTATCACCTTTTGTAGAAATTTTTGCTGCAATAAAAGAAATGCCAAAAGTAATGTGGCAATTATTTGTAGTATATCTTTTTCAGTGGTTTGCATTAAAATGTTATTGGGATTATAAAGACCTTACTATAGCAAAATCTGTATTTAAAACAACTGATAGTTCAGCTGCAAATGAAATGTACAAAGAAGCCGTACAGTGGGGTGGTGCTGTAAGTTCATTTACCAATGTAATTACCTTTTTATCAGCATTTATTTTAGTGGGTTTTGCCAAAAAGTATGGTGCTAAGTGGGTGCATGCTGTATGTTTAATTATTGCAGCATTGGCATTATTTATTTTCCCATCTATAGGTAATAAGTATTTAATGCTGGTGCCACTTATTGGGTTTGGTATTGCTTGGGCAAGTATGATGGGTGTGCCTTATTTATTGGTTGTAAATGATATACCAAAGCAGCGCTACGGGGTGTATATGGGTATTATAAATATGATGATTGTAATACCTATGCTTATTTACTCTTTAGTGTTTGGTAAAATATTTAATTCATTTTTAGGCAAAGAGCCTGTTAATGCTATTTATTTTGGAGCAACGTTTTTATTAATTGCAGCTCTTTTAACGCTTATGATAAAATCAAAAAAACTTACCAACGACATAATGATTACACCAGCTACAGGTGGCCATTAAATCAAAAAAATATCTATTATGAAAAAATTAATTTTAGTTGCATTGTTATTATCAACAATTTCAATTTTTGCTCAAAAAAATAAATTTATTTGGGGTGTAGCTAGTGCATCTTACCAAGTAGAAGGAGCATACAAAGCTGATGGAAAGGGCGAAAGTAATTGGGATGTGTACACAAATACCTACGAGATAACAAAAAAAACCTTTACAAAAACTAACCAAACGGGTAATGTTTCCGTAAACCAGTATGATAGAAAGCAGTATTTAAAAGATTTTGCTTTAATGAAAAAATTAGGCGTTACCCATTATCGTTTTTCTTTATCATGGGCAAGAATGTTACCTGATGGTGTAGGAAAGATTAACCAAAAAGGTGTAGCACATTACCAGCAATTTATTGATGATTTGCTGAGTTTTAGTATTGAACCTTGTATTACTTTATATCATTGGGATTTGCCTCAAAAATTGCAGGTAAAAGGTGGGTGGAACAATCCTAAAAGTGTAGATTGGTATGTAGAATACAGCAACTTGGTTTTTAAAAGTTTTGGTAAAAAAGTAAAATATTACATCACTTTCAATGAACCAAATATTGATTTGTTTTTAATAACTACTGCTGTAAACAATGTATTAGCAGGTAAAAATGCTTTTGCCACCACAACCCAAGATTTTGCAAACCAAGCTCCTGCATCCTACAACCTTTGTGTAGCCAATGCATTGGCTACAAATAACTATCATTTATTAAAATTAGGTGGCCAAATAGGCATTACCTTAAACCTTATACCTACAATACCTAAAGATGCTAATAACCCTAAAGATGTTGCAGCGGCTGAGTTGCAAGATGGAATACATAACAGATGGTTTTTAGACCCTGCTTTAAAAGGAACTTTTCCAGCAGATGTACTAGAACATTATAAAAAAAGTAATGTAAACATTGCAGCATTTGAACCTACTGTGAAGAATTTACCATACTGGAAATCTGATTTTATTGGCGTAAATTTTTATAGCCCAGCTTATGTTACTTACGACGATAATTTTCCTAACAGTATAAATTGGCAAACAAATAATCCCGATACCATACCCATGTTTAATGGAGTAGTGAAGCCAGCATATTTGTATAAATTATTGATGCGTTTAAAGAATGATTATAATAACCCTTCCATATTAATTACTGAAAATGGTGCAGGTTTTGGAGATAGGGATGAAAAATTTATAAATGGTGTAGTTAACGATAGCTTACGTACTGATTATGTTAAAAGGCATATTAGTGCTGCATTACAAGCCAAAAAAGATGGAGCAAGGCTAGAGGGTTATTTCTTGTGGAGCATACTAGATAATTTTGAATGGATTTTTGGTTATGATAGAAGATTTGGAATTGTATATGTAGATTTTGAAACTCAAAAACGTACACCTAAAAAAAGTTTTTATGAGTATCAAAAAATTATCAAAACACCCATTTCCTTAATTAAATAATATCATAATCAACAAAATACTAAATAAAATAAATCAAACTTTTAGTTAACCATTGTAAAATAAATCTTTATAAAATCTTAATTTTTATTAATGAATAATATTCTTTGTATTGGCGAAGCTTTAATAGATATGATATGTACTGACAGAGGTAGCCAACTCAGCGATGGAAATAATTTTGTAAAAAAACCAGGTGGTGCACCTACAAATGTAGCAGCAGCTATAGGTGCATTAGGCGGTAATGCATGGTTAGCTGCTATGGTAGGTGTAGATCCCTTTGGTGATCATTTAATTGATATAATGAAGGGTTTTAATGTGCAAACAAAATTCATGTTGCAAAGCAAAACCAGTTTTACAACTTTTGCATTTGTATCGTTATTGCATAGTGGCGAAAGAGATTTTTATTTTAATAGAGGTGCAGATGGACAATTATCTACCAATGATGTAGATGATATAAATATGAATGATTTTACTATTGCACATTTTGGTTCGGCTACAGCTTTTTTACCAGGCTTATTGCAAGCTGCCTATAAACATACTTTGCTACAAGCTAAGGCCAGTAACAGTTTTATTAGTTTTGATCCCAATTATAGGCATTTACTTTTTCAACATGATATACCTAGTTTTTTAAATCAAAGTTGGGATTATTTGCATAACTGCCACTTCTTTAAAGTTAGTGATGAGGAGGCTTTAATGCTAACTGATACTACAACTGTAGCAGATGCTGCAAAAGTTTTTATACAAAAAACCACAGCTATTTTTGCCATTACTATTGGCAAAGAAGGCACATTATTAGGCCATAATGGTAATACTACCATAATTGAAAGCATTGAGATAAATGCTGTGGATACTACAGGTGCTGGCGATGCTTTTGTAGGAGCTGTATTGTTTCAATTAAGTAAGTTAGCTGTTGAAACAATTAAAAATTTACCTGAAAATGAATGGCAAAAAATTATTAAAAATGCAAATATTGCCGGTGCAAGAACTTGTGAATATGTAGGAGCAATGGAAGCTTTTAAACAAATAGATAAGAATATTTTTAATTGAAATGAATTGCCATGCAAAGCAATATTACAGCTACCCAAATCAAATTTATTTTACACACAGATATTGAAGCAAAAATTACTGCTCTCTTTGATAGCTTATATGCATCACATCCTGCACGAACAGTATGCATAAATCATTTATTCGGTATTATTAAAAATGCTGCCGACAGTAGAGCTGAACGTTTAAGAATAGCCGATATAAAAAAAACAAGTAAGAAAGATGAAAATTGGTTTTTAAGTAATCAATTATGTGGTATGAGTTTTTATGTAGATAGGTTTTGCGGAAGGCTGAGTAATGTAGAAAAAAAACTTAATTACTTTACAAATTTAGGTATAAACCTATTGCACATTATGCCCATATTTGAAAGCCCAATAAACGAAAGCGATGGGGGATATGCAGTATCAAATTTTAGAAAAGTAGATGCTCGTTTTGGCACCTTAGCTGAACTACAACAGCTGGAAAATGCCATGAAGCAGCAAGATATGTATTTGATGATGGATATTGTTTTAAACCATACATCACAACAACATGAATGGGCAAAAAGAGCAAAGGCTGGAGATAAAAAATATCAAGATTATTTTTATTTTTTTGATGATAGATCCGTTCCAGATAAGTTAGACGAAACAATGCCTGAAATTTTTCCAGAATCAGCATCCGGAAACTTTACCTATGTGCCAGAAATTAATAAATGGGTGATGAGTATTTTTCACTCTTATCAATGGGATTTAAATTATAGAAACCCAGCTGTATTTAATGAAATGCTAGACAATATATTATTTTATGCCAACCTTGGTGTGGATATATTAAGAATAGATGCCCCTGCATTTATTTGGAAAAAAGAAGGAACTACAAGCCAAAATTTAGATGAAGTACATATTCTATTACAACTTATAAAATTATGTGTACAAGCCGCTACTCCCGGCATGGCTTTACTTGCAGAGGCTATTGTGGCACCAATAGAAATAATTAAGTATTTTGGGCAAGGTACAAATGTGGCAAAAGAAAGTGACTTTGCTTACAATGCCACTCAAATGGCTACACAATGGGATGCTTTGGCAACTGGTGATACAACAATTATGTTATCTGCCCAAGAATTACTTTTACAAAAACCCTACAATACTTCGTGGATTACGTATACAAGGTGCCACGATGATATTGGGCTAGGGTATGATGATAGTATGATACAAAGTGCTGGCTACAACCCTTATCAACACCGAACTTTTATAAAAAATTATTATAGTGAAAATGTAAGTCATAGCCAAGCTATTGGTAAGTTGTTTGGCGTAAACGAAAAAACTGGTGATGCCCGTATTTGTGGTACCCTAGCATCGTTATGTGGGCTTGAAAAAAGCTTACAAACTAACAATACTGCAGAGATTGAATTATCTATACAAAAAATTTCTTTAATGCAAGCAATGAGCTTTTTTGTAGGAGGTTTGCC
>JANMAV010000185.1:0-9726 GCA_031360055.1 Ferruginibacter sp. | reverse complement strand
CCAATGCCACTTGTAGGCGGCATACCATATTCTAATGCCCTTAAAAAATCATGATCAATAAACATAGCTTCATCATCTCCCCTTTCCATTAAAGCAGCTTGCTCTTCAAACCTTTTTCTTTGTTCAATTGGGTCGTTAAGCTCACTATATGCATTGGCTATTTCTTTGCCATTAATCATTAATTCAAAACGCTCTACCAATCCTTCCTTACTACGGTGTTTTTTTGTAAGTGGGCTCATTTCTACCGGGTAATCTGTTATAAAAGTTGGTTGTATATAATGGTGCTCACATTTACCTCCAAATATTTCATCTATCAATTTGCCTTTACCCCATTTAACATCAGCATGTATTTTTAATTGAGTACATACATTTCTAATGCCATCTTCATCCATATTGCTAATATCAAAACCAGTATGCTCTTTTATAGCATCGTACATAGTTATACGCTTGTATGGAGCTTTAAAACTTATTTCATTTTCTCCACCATCTTTAGCTTGCATTTTTACAATAGCTACTCCATTAGTAGCAATGGCAGTTTTTTCTAACAAGTTTTCTGTAGTATCCATCATCCATTCATAATCTTTGTATGCTGTATAAAACTCTAGTACAGTAAACTCGGGGTTATGTGTTCTATCCATGCCTTCATTTCTAAAGTTTCTGCTAAACTCATATACAAAATCAAAGCCACCAACAATTAATCTTTTTAAATATAGCTCATTTGCAATTCTCATGTACATAGGTACATCTAGTGCATTGTGGTGTGTGGTAAATGGCCTTGCAGCTGCACCACCTGGTATGCTTTGTAGCACCGGTGTATCTACTTCTAATGCACCATGTTCATTTAAAAAACTACGTATAGCGTTCATCATTTTAGTACGCTTTATAAACACATCTTTTACGCCGGGGTTTACAATTAAATCTGCATATCGTTGGCGATACCTAAATTCAGGGTCGGTTACTTCATCAAATGCTTCTCCATCTTTTTCTTTTACAATGGGTAGTGGCCTTAGGGCTTTGCTTAAAATTGTAAACTCTGTTATGTGTATAGAAGTTTCGCCAGTTTTGGTAGTAAATACATAGCCCTTTATGCCTATAAAATCTCCAATATCAATACATTTTTTCCATACGGTTTGATACATAGTTTTATCTTCCGTAGGGCAAATATCATCTTGCTTTATGTAAAATTGTATTTTACCTGTAGCATCTTGCAATACTGCAAAGTTGGCCTTACCCATGTCTCTCACACTCATAATACGGCCTGCTATGCACACATTTGCAAAATCAGCTTTATTTTCTTCTCCTTTGTAAGTATTTTTTATGGCTTCAGCAGTAATATTTACTGGATATAATGCAGCAGGGTAGGCATCTATTCCTGCATTTGATAAGGTGTTTAATTTTTCTCTTCTAATAATTTCCTGTTCAGATAAATGTTGTGTACTCATAGCCTGCAAAGGTAAGGTGAAAAATCCCCTTAAATCCCCCGAAGGTTAACTTAAGTCACTAAAAAATTGTAACAACTTTAAGCTAATCAATTAAATTATATTTAAACAGTTTGGGGCTTTGGTCATATACCAATTGGCAACAATTGTAGCGGCTGTATGTAGTAGTGTATCAACATTGTTTTCTATAATTTAAAATGCTATAATATGTGGTAGCCAATACTTGCCATCCGCCACCGTGTCCAGATAAATTTTGTAGGGAGCCTCTCGGCATCGTATAAATATTCAACGATATACTCTTGCTATCTATGCTTTTTTAAAACAGTATATTTACACAGTCTTTATTTAACAAACCAGATTTTGCCTTTGGCAATAAACTTGCTTTTAATTTCAAAATATATATATGAAAATAATTTTTACCCTTTTAGTTGCCTCAGGCACAATAATGCTAAATGGTTGTGAAACAGTACAGCAAATAGCCTCAGCAGCAGGTGTATCTACCGTTGGTGCTGGCACATCAAGTACAGAAGCTGCGTTAGGCATTAAGGAAGCCTTATCTCAAGGTATTGTAAAATCAGTATTACAACTAAATACTACTGATGGATTTTTTAAAGATGCTTTGTATAAAGTTTTGTTACCGCCTGAAGCTAAAAAAATTGAGAACACCTTGAGAGATCTTGGTTTTAATAGCCTGGTAGATAAAGCTATTTTACAAATTAATAGAGGTGCTGAAGATGCTGCTGGTTTTGCAAAACCAATTTTTGTAGATGCTATTAAAAGCATGACAATTAACGATGCTATTGGCTTAATACGTAATGGAGATACTAGTGCTACACATTTTTTTAGAGAGAAAACAACAGCTAAATTAATAGCAGCTTTTACTCCAGTAATAGCATCATCTTTACAAAAAACTGACGCCACAAAATATTATGGCGATATGATTAATAAGTACAACAATTTTCCTACAACAATCAAAAAATTAAATCCAGATCTTACTGGTTACGTAACTGCAAAAGCTACACAAGCATTGTTTAATTTAATTGCAAAAGAAGAAGTAAACATTCGTACTAATGTTGCTGCACGTACATCCGATATATTAAGAAAAGTATTTGGTGGGGCTTATAATAAGTAATTGCTACATGTAAAAAAGAAAAATTGTAATTTATATTTTGTAACTACTATTAAAAAAAGTTGATAACAAAAGAGGCTGTATCAAATTTTTGATACAGCCTCTTTTGTTATATTTAAAATATATTTATCCAACGTTTATAGCAAAAAATATATGTATTCTACCTCAATTTTTATAGTCTGTTAAAAAACTAAGCAGTTTTTTTACTAAACATTAGCTCTTTTACTTTTTCTTGATCTTCTTTCTCTTTGCTAAGATCAAACATGGTACCAAATACATGATCCCAAAGTGTACTGCTTACTCCAAAGCCCATATTTGCATGCTTATAATGGTGTAAATGATGATTACGCCACAAACCTTTCATCCATTTAAAAGGAGGATTAAAGGCATGTATTGCATAATGCATACTTCCGTATATTAAATATCCTAACATAAAACCAGGAAAAAATGGAAAAACATACTTTCCCATAATTACATAAAAGATAAAGAAAAACAATGAGGCTATTATTAAGCTTGGTGCAGGAGGCATAAATAATCTTTCTTTATCTCTCGGGTTTTCATGATGGTTGCCGTGTAACACATAGTTTATACGTTTGCCTTTTTCAGTATCTGGATGATGGTGAAAAGCAAACCTATGCAAAATATACTCTGCTAAACTCCAAACAAAAACCCCAGCAATGTAAATTAAGGTTACGGCAATAGCAGAAAAACCTATTTTGGCTACTGCATAATATGGAAAAAAAACTAGTATTGGCATATAAATGCCCCATATTACTAAAGGGTGAGTTTTAGTAAGATATTCTAAGTAGCTATTTTTAAATAATTGTGCCTGCCCTTTATTGTGTATTTTCTGAAATTCCATGTAATAAATAAAATATAATTGCAAATATACAAATCCTTTTTTTTGGATTGCCAATGGTAACCCTAAATTTGTATTAATTACCAATTAAGCAAAGCAAAAATAGTTCCAAAAATATTATGAAACTATATTGCATTAAAATTATACAGTATATGAAGTTAGTTAGTTATGTAAAAAACAACCACGAGCAGTTAGCCTTATTAATAAATAATAAATTGTACGACACTGATGCTTTACACCCTGATTTGCCAATTAGTATGGCCATGTTTTTAAATTACTGGGAAGATGTTTTACCTATTGCACAAGCTGCTGAGAAAAGGGTAAAAGAAGGCATTTTTGAAAATAAACGAAATACTCCTTTTGATGATGCTCAAATTATAGCACCAGTGCCCAACCCAACAAGCTGTAGAGATGGGTATGCATTTAGGCAACATGTGGCAGCTGCAAGGCGTAACCGTAAGGTAGATATGATTGCAGAATTTGATCAGTATCCTATATTTTATTTTACAAACCACAATAGTATACAAGGCCCTGGAAATATTGTATGTATGCCTGATCATTTTGAAAAACTAGACTTTGAATTAGAAGCGGCCATTGTAATATGTAAACATGGAAAAAATATTAAAGCTGCTGAAGCAGATGAATATATTGCTGGTTTAATGATAATGAACGATATGAGTGCTAGGCGTTTACAAATGGAAGAAATGTTGCTAAATTTAGGGCCTGCAAAAGGTAAAGATTTTAGTACAGCAATAGGCCCAATGTTAGTAACCTTGGATGAGTTGGAACAATACGAAGTGCCCTGCAAACCAAACCACACAGGTAAAGCCTGGAACTTAAATATGACTTGCAAAGTAAATGGCATACAAGTAAGCCAAGGTAACCTAGCAGATATGGATTGGACCTTTGCAGAAATTATAGAACGTTGTAGCTATGGCGTTAATATGTATGCTGGCGATGTTATTGGTAGTGGTACTGTAGGTACAGGCTGTTTTTTAGAGCTAAATGGCACATGTAAGTTTAATGATCCAAACTATACGGAGCAATGGTTACAAGATGGCGATGTGGTACAAATGGATATTGATGCTTTAGGTACCCTAACCAATAAAATTGTTGCTGAAGAAACAGATTTTTCTATTTTAGCTTTAAAAAAATTGTAAAGGAAAATAATTAGTAGCTTAATAATTTTGTAATAATTTACAAATGTGCCATGGTTTATAAATATAAATTCCGTGGCATTTAATTAATCTAAAATTTTGCTGTTCATAAAACATTATAAAGTTCGGGGCTAAATAAGTCATATTTTTAAAAAGATGACTTAATTTTTTATACCTATTGCAAAATTTGGGATCAAAGTAGTTTTAACATTACTTCAAATCGACTGAAATTAATTTTATTGTAACTGATACACCACTAACTGTACCTTCACTTTTTACTTGGCCTACACCTTGAGCATAAAATGTATTGCCATTTAAAGTAATAGTACCATCTGGCTTTGTACGTTTTTGGTTTATTACCAATACATTTTTAAAAGTAAACCCATCTAATGAATAAGTAGGTAATTTCTGCTGCATGGTAAAAGTATATGTATCATCACCATTTACACCACCAATCCAACTTTCACCAACATTTTTTGCAGCATCTATAACTAAAATTGGTGGCTTATTGGTGCTAGCGGTTAGTATTGTGTAATATTTGTCTCCATCTTGTCTTTAATATTGTAGCCCATCAATATCGCTATTATACATGTTGTATGTGTTGCCATAAAAAACACTATCCGTGGTTAGACGTAAAAAATTGTAATTGGTATTATTTACAGTAGCTACTGTTCTAGTGTACGTCCACCTTGAGCCTGCAACTTTAGGTTGATAGGTTAGAGAATCTTTACTATTATTGGTATTTACACTTTGTATAGTTGGTTTTTTACAAGCTCCAAAAGTTAGTAAGCAAAGTGCTACAGGTATTATAAATTTCATTTCTCCGGATTTATTAATTATTCAAAATTACAATATATACGATACAATACCTATTTCCAATTAATTTGCATAAAATTATACTTCATTAATGCTTTCCACAGCAAAATACATAGCTACAATTGTTTCATTAACAATAATTTGTTTGTTGATATTACAATACAGCTGTGTACAAAAGAGCAAAACTAAAATCCTTGAAACGCTAATTACAGATTCTGCCATTCTTCAATTACAAACCACATTAGGTAGGTATCTGTTTTATGATAGACGATTATCAGTAAATAATACCCGTGCTTGTGGCACTTGCCATAACCCAGTATTTGCATTTACTGATGGGTACAAACAATCAATAGGTGCATTTGCTGATTTGCACCAACGCAACACTGCCGCTATATTTAATGTAGAACACAGCAAATTTTTTACTGCTGCAGATAGTACCATACATACATTACAACAGCAAATGGAAAAGCCCTTATTTAACCAACATCCAATTGAAATGGGTGCAAATGAAGCATGTTTAAAAAAAATACAGCATGATACACTCTACCAACAATTGTTTATTAAGCTACAGCAACCATTTAATTTTAATACAATAAAAAATAGCATTGCTAGTTTTGTACAAACAATACATTCTTACAACAGCCCATACGATGCTTTTTTAGGTGGTGATAAAAATGCCATAAACACATCTGCAAAGCAAGGAATGAAAATATTTTTTTCTACAAAGGCCGGCTGTTTTAACTGCCACGGAGGCAAAAATTTTAACCAACCAAATGTTATTAATAATGAGGGTAAAAATCAATATTTTTTTAATACTGGTTTGTACAATATAAATAATACTGGAGAATATCCCACAGCCGATCAAGGATTATATGCACTAACAAAAAACGTAGATGATATGGGCTTTTATAAACCACCAACCTTACGCAACCTAGCATTTACTGCACCCTATTACCATAATGGTACTGCAGCAAATTTAATGGATGTAATAAATAATTACAACCAAGCTGGTAGAGCTACTGTATTAAACCAAAAAAATACAACTTTAAAAAACAAATACAAACATCATTTAATTAAACCACTATTACTAAACGAAAATCAAAAGTTGCAATTAGTTAATTTTTTGCTAAGTCTTAGCGATAGTAGTTTTATTAAAAACCCTACCTATCAAAACCCTTTTTTGAAAGATGAAACCGCTGTACCCTAACCCATAATATTTTATATTGAAACAAATTATTACTTTTAATAAACTATATATTAGCTTACTATTTATCATTTAAAATATTTTACACAATTAAAATAATGGCCTTAAAAAATTGCATTTTAAAAAAAGTTTTGGCATTTATACTTTTTGTAAACGTATTATTGGTTAGTTGCCAAAATAAAAATACTTCTGTTTCTGAAAATGATGACGCAGATATTGAGCAATCCTATATTGCCAATGTAGATAGTATGAATACATTATCTTTTTTAAACAATAATAATACTGCAATTAAAGAAGCTATGCTCAAACCTATACCTGTGTTGTTGTGTGGCGATACGTTAAATGAAAAACAATTATTAGCTCAATCAATTGCTTTAAAAAGTGCTGATTTTACAAAAACTATTCGAAATCCCTTAAACAATGCAGCATACCGAAACGAAATTTTTGCAGTATACCCAGCAAGACAAAGTGATATGGGTAATATTGCCAATGCAAATTTGCAAAATTGCTACAGGGTAGAAATGTATAACTACACACAAAACCTAACTACGGTAGGTATTGTAGATGTGCAACAACAAAAAACACTTACAACATTTACCCAAGAGCAAGCACAACCAGAAATACCAAATTACCTAAAACAATTAGCTATAAAAATTGCTGTAAATAATGCTGAAGTACAAAAAGCTTATGGAGTTAAACCAACTGATAAAAATGCACTAATGGCTAATACTAAAACGGCACTTAACCGTACTCGTTGTGAGCGGAGCAGGCATTTATGTGTAGCCCCAACGTTTACAAAAAATGGCAAAGCATTATGGGCTATTGTAGATTTAACTGATTATAAATTAGTGGGCGTGCGGTGGACAAATACTGGAACAACAGGTACAGTTACCCCAATTACAGAACGTAGATTACAAGATGATAAAATAACTGCTTGTTTTTGTGAAAAAGAAACTTTTTTAAAGAAAGATGGCTGGCAATTAAACTACATGCTTACCAGTAGCGATGGGTTAAGAGTTGCCCAAGTAAATTTTAATAATACTCCAGTATTGCAAAGTGCAAAGTTGGTAGATTGGCATGTAAGTTACAGCGGCACTGATGGTTTTGGTTATAGCGATGCTGTTGGTTGTCCATACTTTTCTCAAGCAGCAGTTATAGCTTTTGAAACTCCAAAAGTACTTACCATTACTGCAGATAATGGTACAGAAATTGGATTTGCATTAGAGCAAGTTTTTAGAAGTGAACTATGGCCACAGCCCTGTAATTACAACTATAGGCAGCGGTTTGAATTTTATAAAGATGGAAGTTTTAGAGTTGCCGCTGCAAGCATAGGCAGAGGCTGTGGTAATGATGGTACTTACCGCCCTGTATTTAGAATTGCCTTTGCCAATGAACAAAATAATTTTGCTGAGTGGAATGGTAGCATTTGGCAACCATGGCAAACTGAAAAGTGGCAATTACAATCAGCAAATACTGTATACACAGCACAAAATTATCAATACAAAATAAATACAACAGCAGGTAATGGCTATTATGTAGAACCTGGTAAAGGGCAATTTAATGATGCAGGCCGTGGCGATAATGCCTATGTGTATGTAACACAAAATAAACCTTTGGTAGATGAGGGAGAAGCTGATTTAATAACTATTGGCCCCTGCTGTAACACCGATTACCAACAAGGCCCGGAAAAATTTATGTTGCCAACAGCTGATAACATAGAGCAAAAAAAACTGGTACTTTGGTACGTAGCACAACTAAAAAATGATAATACAAAAGGTAATGAATATTGTTGGGCAGAGTCAGTTTTACAAAATGGTTTATATACCACCAAAGCTTACCCATGTTTTGCAGGGCCAAAATTTGTACCTATAAATACCAATAAATAAATGAAAGAATATTTAATTCAAATTTCAAGTACAAATAAGGGTTTTAAAAACTGGCAACTGAGTTATGTATTTCCATTATGCATATTAATTTGTATAAGTATTGGGTGTAAATCTCCCATGGTTGAGTATCAAACTAATGATTGTAAAAAATCGCCAGACTTTGTAAAAACAATCGGGTACAATCCACAACGATCAGCATTAAGCACATCAGAAAAAAGAACAATGGGTTTGGTATTAGTACAAATAAATGATAATGGAGATACAACAAACGGCGGTAGAAAAATTTACCAACACCCAACATGGAAATCTGCAGGTTGGTTAGGGCCTTTACAACTAACCCCACAAGGCAATTGTTTTGTAGCACCCATACCGGTTATTAATTTAATTGATAATCCCCCTGCAAAACAAAATACAATTTATAAAGTAGATAATGAAAAGGGAATTTTGCAACAATTTGTTTCATTACCAATTAAAGATAGCATTTCAAACCAAAACCCTTTTGGGGTAATGGGCTTAGCTTATTTGTGTGAAAGTAACACGTTATATGCTACAAGTATTAGTGGAAGTACTCGGGCTAAACAAAATGGTGTTTTATATGCAATCAATGCAGTTGATGGAAGTATTGTTGATAAAAAAATAGGTATAGATGCCATTGGTATGGGCATATCTTACCTAAGCGGCAAAAGAGTATTATACATCGGCTCAGCAAGAACTAGCGATGTAATGCAAATAAATTTAACTGAAAAAGGAAAATTTGAAGGAGAATTAAATTTAGCATTTACACTAGCAAACCTTGGCCCAAGGGGCGATGATAAGGTACGACGTATAAAATTTGATAAAGCTACTGGCCAAATGCTAGTATACGGAGTTGAGTTTAATTTTAACCTTACAGCACCTACCGAAAAGCAAGAGACCATCTATAAATTTAATTGGAACGATGAAGAAAAAATGTGGAAATATGTCCCTTAAAAATTTAAAATATTTTATTATTCAATTATTTCTTTGTCATCAACTATACCTAGCCCTATAGCAATAAGTGGGCTTACAAGTTCATCAAATAATTTTCTACATTTTTCTTTTATAGCAAGTTTATCATCATCACTTAATTGGGTGTATGCAAAATAAGATAAAGCACCAATACCCAATAAAGCAATTACTAATTTGTTTGAATTTTTCATACGTAAAAGTAAAAATAAATGTTGGTTTATTTATATAAATAAAAAACCACCGTTTGCA
>JANMAV010000267.1:0-15884 GCA_031360055.1 Ferruginibacter sp. | reverse complement strand
TTTTTTTATTTACCCTCACTAATACTTGGTTTCGGCAAATAGCGTTTAAGTACGTTTGTATGCTAGTATTTACTAGGTTTAATGTATTAGCCCTTACTTTTTCAATAAATACCACTATTGCATCTTGGTATATATCTTGGTTGGTATCAGCATCGTGGTACATGGTATTCATATACCTTAGGCAATAGTCTTTGTGCTTATTGTACAATTGGTTGCATACTTTATTATCAAAGTTTTTTACACCCTCTATAATTTCATTATCGTTTACGTTAAAAGCTATAAACTTACTCATATATACATTTTAATAATAAAAGTAACCATAGGCTAAAGAAAATAAATTTTTAAACTGATGGTTACCTTGGGTGCAAATTTATTATAGATGTAAAAATATAACTATTATGTATCAACCATTACAGCCTACTACAAATAATTTAAACAACGAAACAGCCGAAGCTGACGAAAAGATATTTACAACCCGATCAGTATCTCGTATATCGTTAAAAGACTGGGGCTTTACAGAAGCTGGGGTAAACCGAGGCAATACAACTGCTTTTGAAAACAAATTACGCCTAATAAAAGCTGGCCACATTGTAGATAATACTTACGATGCCGAAGAAGAAAACAAAAGAAAAAACCAGCTTGAAGCCCAAGTGCTAGAAAAAGAACAAGCAAATATAACTGAAGAGGCAAACCAGCTACATTTAAAAAATGTGAAGTTGCCCGACGTAGAAAGACAAATAAAAACCGAAGAGACTAACATAATAAAAAAACAAAAAGAAATTGCAGAGGGTACTATTAAAAGCAAATATAGCAGTGCTAGGTTTTTGGCATATACCATTTTGGCATCACTAATAGCGGTGTTTCTTGTATTGTTTTACGCCTCGGCAATAAACGCTTCGTTTTTTAGAAACATACAGCAAATGGTAGCCAGTAATAGCGCCGATGATGTGGCTTTAATGCTAAACTCAATTTTTGATGCAAAGGGCATTTTTACGCCCAACATACATTTAATATTTGTTTATTTTGGGGCTGCCGTATTTTTTGGCTTTGGCTTGCTACCACATATTTTTAATGATGATGAAAAACTAAAATGGTTAAAAATAACAGCAGCAGTTATAGTGTGCTTGCTTATAGATTGCTTGCTTGCCTATAAAATAGATAGCAGCATACACGAGCTAAAACTTATGATGGGTGTTGCTGATACCAGCTGGGTATGGTATAAAAGCGTAAATTTTTACATGGTACTTTCATTTGGTTTTGGCACATATATACTTTGCGGTTTTTTGTACGAAGCTGCAATAAAAGAGCATGAAAAGAAAAACGTAAATGCCATTGCCGAGATAGATATTAAAGGCTATAAAAATACTATAGAAGCATTACAGAAAGAAGTTATAGAACTAAAAAAAGAATTATCCAACTCAATAGCAAAAGTAGCCGCTACAAAGTTGGAAATAGAAAAATTAAAAAAAGAAATAGAAGTAGCCCTATTAAAGCCAGAAACCTTGCAACGCAACATGGAAAACTTTTACTCAGGCTGGCTTAAATACCTTACACAAACTCCAGACCATGCCGATAAAATACAAGACTGCGAAAACATATACAGAACCTTTAACACACCCATAGATGCCTCTATTGCTGCTATGCCTACCACAACTAATTTATTAAACTAAAATAATAATTACACATGAAAAACATTGCACTATTACTTTGCACAATACCATTATTAATAAGCTGTGCAGGCACAAACGATGTACCAATGCCCAACCCCAAAGCCGATAATTATGTAGTAGTGCTAGACCTTAGCGATAGGCTAATACAAAGCCCTAATCAAGTAAATATAGATACAACTATAATAAATACAGTGTTTGAAAAATTTGAGCAATCGGTACAAAAAAATTTGGTAATAAAGTCTAAAGATAAATTTGCTGTAAAAATAATACCCCAGCATAATAGCTCATTACAAACGCACAACTTTGAAAATGCTTTGCTATTAGATATGAGCAAACATAACCCGGCAGCAAAATTAAATGAGTTGAACAGGTTTAAAAAAGAGCTTTCTGTTCAGCTAGATTTGCTATATGCACAAGCTATGCTTGGTAAAACCAACAACAAGTTTCCGGGGGTAGATATTTGGCAATATTTTAACGAACAAATAAATACAGATACGGATACTACGTGCAACAATAAGGTGGTGGTCATTACTGATGGGTATTTTGATTTTGTAAACAATAGCCATGTATTAAACAATGGCAACACATCTACCTCTACCACAGCTTTGCTGGCCAAAATGAATGGTACAGATTGGGAAACCCAAGCAAATGAAAATAAGATATCGCTAATACCAGTACAATTACCCTTATATACAAAATGGATAATTTGTGGTTTGCAATCTAAAAAAATAACAGATTTACTTGAGTTGAAAAAACTAAGTTATTTATGGAAAAAATGGCTCAACAATTCTAGAGCTGGAAATGTAATAGAACCTATACAAAACGCAGCATCATCTAAAATGAAAGGGCTAATAGAAAGGGCATTATAAACTTTTAAATCATAGCAACACAACTTTACACCGCCTGCACAAGAGCAAAAGAAGAGTTGTATTTGTTTTAAAAAGTCATAATCAAATACATTATTTTTAATCTAAATAAATCTGCGAATCTGCGGCAAACAATACATAACCTAATGACCAAAAAACAAGCCATCATAAAATACTTCACTGAGCTTAATGCCGATATGCTTAACGAAATTTTAGACCACAATCAAACTTTTCAAGAAGCCAGCAAAGCTACATTCATACAAAAGTTAGACAAACTTTTTACAACCCTAAAACAAAACGGCGATACCCATTTTACCACTACCACAGGTGTATGTAACGAAAAAGAATGCAATTTTAATTGTTCAGGCATATCATTTAAAAGCAATAAAACTGGCAAGGCACTCGACCTTATTTTTGAAGAAACCGAAACCGACTATACCGATATTTATTATTGCCATAAATTTAAAACTACCCTACCCGAAACGCCCTATCAAGATAAAATTGTATTAAATATTTTGGAAGATGAAAAAATAGATTTTAAACCATCTGAAACCTATTTATTGCTACAAAATAAGTGCGATAAAGCCTACAACAATTTTATAGCACAATACCAAAATACTACATTATCCTTAAGCGATGTTACCACATGGCTAAGGGCTAATAGGGAGCTGCATGAAAGGCTGCCTAGCATGGCATTTTTAAAAGCAGGCTATCGGCCCTTTTACGATTTGCACAACTCACTATCATTAATACTCCAAAATGAAAGTATAAACCGCAGGGCAAAAACTGCTTTACAAGCTTACAAAAGCATACCTTATTTATTGCCCTTCAAAAAAAACGCTTGGCACAAAACCAATAAAAAATTAATAGATGATTGTATGTATTATAGTATGCTCCATGTGGAGGAAGAAGTAAATCCACAAACTACACTTATAAATATTTTAGCCCATGAAAATATAAATTATTTGGCTCAGCCATTACCTTATATTTTTATTATAGCAAATATTGGCATACACAAGCAGTAGGCATAGTTACAATTACTACACATGTAGTACAAGTAATATTTTTATACAATTACAATACAATAAGTATCTTATTTAAATATAATATTTTGTAATGGGAGTTATGATCTAACGGGGGAAAAGATAAAAACTGAGCTTTAACGGAGTTTTTTACATAATCTAACATATAAACTTTTATAAACATAACGAATGTGCAATTAATCCCCATCCTCCTTCCTCATTTGTTTTGCAGTTTTACTACTACCATCATGGCTCCAACCTGGAGGCATAAATAAGTATTTTATTTTTGTTGAAAAAGGCAAATCCTTTTTTAGAACTTGCCAAATGGCACGCCACTCATGCAAAACATGATTGAAAGGATTGTGTGGATTTTCTAAATTTTTTGTTAGTCCGTATTTTACCGGCTCCGTTGATAATTCATCTTGAAAAGTGCCAAACATTTTATCCCAAATTATTAGGCACATGCCCATATTTTTATCTAAATAAATAGTATTGCTTGCATGGTGTACTCTGTGGTGGGCTGGTGTTACAAAAACTGCTTCAAACCAAGCTGGCATTTTGTTTATGTATTGTGTATGCACCAATATACCATAGGTTTGTGTTATGGAGTACATAAATACAATATCTAACGGGTTAAAACCCATTAAGGCAATGGGTATAAAATACACAAACCTGTATACTGGCTGAAAAACGGATGACCTAAACCCAGTGGTTAAATTAAACTCCGTTGAGCTGTGGTGTGTTAGATGCACAGCCCAAAAAAAGCGACTATAATGATCTATTCTATGCTCAATATAAAAAGCAAAATCTTCTAAAAAGAACAAAGAAATCCAATATATATATGGGTTTTGTATTTGAAAGAAATGATGGTTAAAACAAAAATTTAAAACACTTACATAAAAAGCCCAACGTAATAATAAATCTAATGTGCCATTCATTAAAGTTAAGTACACGTTTTGTAACACACCCTTTAAGGTATAAAAATTTTTTTCGCCCCAATTACTCAGCAAAATTTCAGCACCAATAAATATGATATATATTGGTACAGATATTAATAAAAACCATGTTTCTCTAGCTGATTGCATGCTGGTTATTTGTAGCTTTTACCCTCTTAAGTTTTTGTAAGAGATTATAATTGTTGGGTTTAAATTTTTAAAATTGTTTATACTAACTCTTTTTAATATACTTTTCTTTTTTGTTTGTGCAAAAAAGAAACAAAAAAGCACACCCCAATCCGATTACATCCCGGATTGGGGATGGTTCCTTGATTTAACATCAATGCTACTGTGAACTCAAAATTAGATCTATGTTCAACTTCGTTATAGCGTAAGCAAAGTAGCTTTTTAATATACATACAATTGTAATTGACGTAAATTTAAAAGGTTGGTTTTCATTTTAAGAACTGAATAGTTTTAAAATTTTTAATAACCATCCTCTTCGTTGTGAAACACCCTCTTCATTTTTAATGAGCTAGCAGGTGCTACTACCAGCGGAAATTTTTCAACCAACACATTACTTTGCTCTAAACCAAAACCTCTTTCTTCGCTAAGTGAAAGCTCTTTTATCCAAAAATATCCTTTCATAATAAGTTTTTCAAAAAAGGGCAACTCATTATCTTGGCTCAAAAATTTTTCTAATACTATAAATTGAAAATCGCCAACCATATTGTTACGTTGCTGGCTTTCGTAACGGCTAGTAATGTTTACTTCACGGTTTTTTACTAAATCTTCTACTACTTTTTTAAACATTAAATTTACCCGTGGGGCTATTCTAAAGCCAAGTCTAAACTCTACCCTAATAATATCGTTAGGTATAATATGGGTAACTGAGTATTCGTTTGTGTAGGGGTCGTCCAAAGTATCTACATGTACAAACCAATAAATATCGGCACGTTTTGGTTTGCCGCTAAGTATGCTGTACATTATTTTATGTTCAATTTCTTTAGGGTTATCGGCACTGGTAAGGTATACTAAGTGGGTAGCATATTTTACTACTGAGGTATCATTGCTTAACTCTTCTAATTTTGGAACATACTCATCTACCCGTACAAACTCCACATATCTATTTTTAATTTTACGGGCTCTATACCAAATGTACATGATACCAAAAAGCATACCTCCAATTAATAAAGTAACGTAACCTCCATGAGAAAACTTATTTAAATTGGCCAGTAAAAAACTAATTTCTATGGTTAGAAAAACGGCTAAAAATAAATATATTAAAAATTTATTTACCCGTCGGCTAATCATATAATTAGCCATAAGTATGGTGGTAGCCAACATGCAAAGCGTTATAGCTAAGCCGTATGCAGCACCCATGGCACCTGATGTTTGAAAGTACAATACTACACCACAACAGCCAACATATAAAAGCGTATTAATACCAGGAATGTATAATTGCCCTTTAGCCTCAGATGGGTAATTTATTTTCATACGTGGCCATAGGTTGAGCCTAATAGCTTCGCTTATTAAAGTAAATGAGCCACTTATTAAAGCTTGGCTTGCAATAACGGCAGCTATAGTAGCTATTACAATACCAATAGTTAAAAACCAACCCGGCATAAGGCCATAAAATGGATTTTTCATTTCTAGTACACCATTGTTTGCCGCCATGAAAATTTTATCTTCTAAAAATTCCTTTGTAGCAAATAAAGCCCCTACTTTTTCCGTACTGCCACTAATGGTATGCCCGTAAGATGAGTTGGGACCAAAATTGTGTAATAAGTAAGAGCCCTGACCTAAATAATTTAATATTAATGCAGTTTTTACAAAAATCCAGCTGTACCTAATGTTGGAACGGCCACAATGGCCTAAATCGCTATACAAAGCCTCGGCACCGGTTGTACATAAAAAAACGGCTCCTAATAATAAAAAACCTTTTGGGTATTGCGTTAATAATTTTATGGCATAATAGGGGTTAAATGATTTTAAAATTGCCAAGTCATCAGCAATATGCACACCGCCTAATATGGCAAGCATGGCAAACCAAACAATCATAACAGGGCCAAATAATTTACCTATATAATTAGTGCCAAACTGCTGCATAAAAAACAGTACAGATAAAATAGCCAATACAATTATGATAATTGTTTTTAATTGTATGCCGTGTAAAACAGGCAAGTTATCTAGCCCTTCTATAGCAGCGGTAACGGTAATGGGTGGGGTTATCATACCATCTGCCAGTAATGCTGCACCGCCTAACATTGCAGGTATTACCAACCACTTTTTTTGCCTTCTAACTAAAGTATATAATGAAAAAATACCTCCCTCTCCCTTATTGTCTGCCTGTAAAGTGAGTATAACATATTTTACAGTTGTTTGTAGGGTGAGTGTCCAAATTATGCAGGATAGGCCTCCAATAATTAATAATTCACTAATTGCTTTACCATTTATAATCTCACTAAAAACGTATAAAGGGGAGGTTCCAATATCGCCATAAATTATACCTAAAGCTATAATTATACCTGCTGCCGAAACCTTATTAATATGTTTGCCCACTAATTAAATTTTATATTATAGTTTTAAATACTTGTTGCCTATAAATAGTTGAGCAAATGTAAAATGAAAACAGTTATAAATATTAACAAAAACACGTACTTTATATATTGAATACTAACAATAACAGCTATGAACCTACTTTTTGGTAGTGAAGCCCCATGCATTTTACAAAATGATAGAGCATTATTACGCCCAATAAGCATATTAGACCTACCATATTTATTACCATACAGCATACAAGAGCCCGAAATTTGGAAATTTTCATTGCTTCAGGCAGGTGGAGGTATTGAGCCACTAACGGAATATATACAACTGGCCCAACAGGATATGAAAATGCAAACTGCTTACGTTTTTATTGTTTTTGATAAACTTACACAACAATATGCCGGTAGCACAAGATTTTATGATATACAATTATCTCAAAAAACACTACAACTTGGTTACACATGGTATGGTAAAATTTACCAAGGCACTGGTTTAAATAAAAATTGCAAATTCCTCTTACTACAATTTGCTTTTGAAGTTTTGCAAATGGAAAGGGTAGAATTTAGAGCAGATAACAATAACCAAAAAAGCATTGCAGCAATGAAAAGCATAGGCTGTGTGGTAGAAGGAGTTTTACGAAATAATGGTTTTACTGCAACTGGCCAACGTAGAGATAGTATTGTGCTGAGCATTGTAAAAGATGAATGGTTTGGTGGAGTGAAGGAAAAATTGAGGGTAAGGATTAATGAAGGGTTGAAGGGTTGAAGGATTGAAGGCAAGGGTTAGGAGCTTAGGAGTTTAGGGATTTAGATTGGAGTAATTGGTTTTTAGTGAAGATAGGAAGCATGTGTAAAATGTGCTTTAAGCAATCCCAAATAATTTGTAGCAGCCGCATAAAAGCTATGCTCAGCAGTGGTTTCCAACTTTCC
The DNA here is from genome assembly GCA_031360055.1 of Ferruginibacter sp. Taxonomy (GTDB): domain Bacteria; phylum Bacteroidota; class Bacteroidia; order Chitinophagales; family Chitinophagaceae; genus Ferruginibacter. The sequence goes on along the minus strand of JANMAV010000267.1, from coordinate 7,915 downwards.
GCAGTAGCTTTGCTAGATGTAGCTAAATGCTTTTTAGTATATACGAGTAATGGCTACTACTGCCAATCTGCTTGCCCCTTATATTTTGTAAGTGGGGCTACATTGTGCAGCTGTACTTTTATGATCTTTTACTTATAGTTTTTTAAAATTTTATAACAATATAGGCTACATTTTATATTATGATTTGCTCCATTTTTTTTTAAAAAAAGGCAATTTTATAAACGCCTAATTTGTTTTAATACCAAGTGCATAACTTGTATAGAGGAATTTTTTTAAAAAATGTTACACCAATAAGAGTAGTATTGTAAAGCAAACAAAATGCTATAAACATTAAACTACTTTGAAAAGAAGAGCCGCTGCCTCAAACATGATAGCAGCAAATACTCATAAATTAATTGGAGATGTTTTTTATTTATATTTTTTCAAAAAAAATATATAACTAAATAGGCACAATATAAGGCCCTTTACACATTATTATAAAGGAGGTTTAATTATTTACAAACGCTTTTTAATATTAAAATAAAATAGTTAAAAAAATGAAAGGAATTACAATTTAATCCTACATTTAATTTTTAAATCACTTAGCTATCAAACACTATGAATAATCAAACTTTTTTAACTGACTTGCATACCGTAGGCCTTAATGACATTGAACAAGTAGGCGGAAAAAATGCAAGCTTAGGCGAAATGCTTCAAAACCTTACCCAACTTGGCATTCAAATACCTGGAGGTTTTATTATTACTGTAGCAGCATACAGAGAATTTATACAGTACAACAACCTTGATGAGGAAATAAAAAAAATTATAAACGCTATAAAATTAGACGACATAGAATCGCTAAGACGTGGGGGCTTGCAAGCAAGGCAATTGTTTAAAAATGCAAAATTTCCGAGAGAATTAAGTGACGCCATTATTGAAAAATACAATCAACTAAGCCAAAGTTTTGGACAAGATATTACAGATGTGGCCGTACGCTCATCGGCCACTGCCGAAGATTTGCCAGATGCATCTTTTGCAGGCCAGCAAGAAACGTATTTGAATGTAAGAGGGCCTGTAACCCTTATGAATGCAGTACGAAATTGCTTTGCATCCATTTTTACGGATAGGGCCATAAGTTACAGGCAAAGTTTTGGGTACGATCATTTTAGTATTGGCCTATCAGTATGTGTACAAAAAATGGTACGTAGCGATATTGGTGCTTCTGGGGTAGCTTTTTCGTTAGATACTGAGAGCGGTTTTAAAGATGTTGTAGTAATAAATGCTTCGTTTGGTTTAGGAGAATTGATAGTAGGAGGCTCCGTATCGCCAGATGAATACATTGTATTTAAACCAACTCTAGAAAAAGGCTTTAGCAGCATTATCGAAAAAAAACTAGGCGTAAAAGATAAAATGATGGTGTATGGCGATAACCCAGATGAAAGAGTAAAAATTATACAAGTAGAAAAAGCATTGCAAGATCGGTATTGCCTTACTGACCAACGTATATTACAACTAGCCAAATGGGTTGCAAAAATTGAGGCCTATTATACAAAACTTAAAGGCCACTGGTGCCCTATGGATGTGGAGTGGGCTATAGATGGCATTACAAAAGAATTATTTATTGTACAAGCAAGGCCCGAAACCATACACTCTCAAAAAGATTTTAGTAATATAACTGAGTATGTAATGGACGAAAACGTGCCACGAAAAACTATTTTAAAAGGCATAGCCGTAGGCGATAAAATTGGTACTGGTAAAGTATCTATTTTGTTTAGCATGGATAAAAGAGTAACCGAAGGTCATGAGTTTAAAGCTGGAGATGTATTAGTAACCGATATGACAGACCCCGATTGGGAACCAATAATGAAAAAAGCATCGGCCATTATAACCAATAAAGGCGGTAGAACATGCCATGCAGCCATAGTAGCCCGAGAGCTTGGCGTACCGGCCATTGTAGGCTGTGGCAATGCTACAGAGTTGCTAGAAGAAGGGCAAATAATAACAGCCTCCTGCTGTGAAGGTAGTGAAGGCATAATTTATGAAGGTATAGTACCCTACACAAAAATTGAAACCAATTTAAAAGATTTGCCTTCTGTAAAAACACCAATCATGCTAAATGTAGCATCGCCTAATTTAGCGTTTAGGTTTTCTCATTTACCCAATGCAGGGGTTGGCTTAGCTAGAGAAGAATTTATAATAAACAATTATATACAAATACACCCAATGGCCTTGCTAAAACATAAAACCTTAGGCGATGAGGAGCTTAGCAAAACTATAAAAAAAATGATTAGAGGTTTTGAAAACGAAGAGCAGTTTTTTATTGAAACCTTAAGTTATGGCATATCTAAAATAGCATCAGCCTTTTACCCAAATAAGGTTATTGTACGCTTTAGCGATTTTAAAAGCAACGAGTATTTTAACTTACTTGGCGGTAAATATTTTGAACCACACGAAGAAAACCCAATGATAGGCTGGAGAGGTGCAAGTAGGTACTATGCTGATAATTATAAAGAAGCTTATGGGCTGGAGTGTAAAGCCATAAAAAAAGTAAGAGAAGAAATAGGACTTAATAATGTAGTTGTAATGGTGCCCTTTTGTAGAACGGTAGAAGAACTTTTAAAAGTGCAAGCAGTAATGAAAGCGTACGGCTTAGAAAGAGGTAAAGATGGGCTAGAGTTGTATTTAATGGCAGAGTTGCCATCTAACATTATAATGGCCGAAGAGTTTGCAAAACATATAGATGGTTTTTCAATTGGCTCAAACGATCTTACACAGCTTACCTTAGGGTTAGATAGAGACTCATCTTTAGTAGCACACCTATACGATGAAAGAAACCCAGCAGTAAAAACAATGATAAAAATGCTTATTACTACAGCAAAAAAAATGAACGTTAAAGTAGGTATTTGTGGGCAAGGGCCATCTGATTTTCCTGACTTTGCACAATTTTTAGTAGAGCTTGGTATAGATAGCATATCGGTAACGCCAGACTCAGTTGTAAAAACTGTAAAAGCGATAGCAGCGGTAGAGAAAGGGCTGTAAAATAATTTTTATTGGTTTATTATTGCTAAGTAAGAAATGATAATTTGTACGAAATATAAAAAACAAAAACAGTTTTTATCCTCGTAAAATTAATATAGCAAACCAAATTTTTGGTTTGCTTTTTTTATACTTGTTCTGAAAAATATCATATCTTCTTAATCTTAAACTTAGGCCAATGGCTTAAAATGAAATCTAAATTGACATAATACTTACAGAAATTTACATTTTATTAAATGCTTTTTCACTTCTGTATAAAAGATTCCAAGAATGTTATGTTAAGCTACTAAGAGCTTATGTATGAATTTTAAAAAATTTAATACCAAAATTTGTTTTATACATTTGTTAATTTGAATATAACAATTATTTTCTCATAATCTTTTCCATACTTTTTCCTTTTGCTAATTCATCTACTAACTTATCTAAATAGCGTACGTTTTGGGTAAGTTTATTTTCAATATCTTCCACCCTATACCCACATATTACACCTGTAATTAAATGTGCATTTTGGTTAATTGTTGCAGCACAAAAAAATGCTTCAAAATTTAATTTCTGCTGTATTAATTTTTGCAATTCTATTTCAGAGTAACCGGTTAGCCATTCTATTACTTTATGTAATTCATTCTTTGTTCTACCTTTTTTCTCAACCTTTAAAACATATAATGGGTACACAGATGCAAATATCATTTTTGCAAACTTTTCATCATGCTTTGCTGTAGTTTTTATTGCAAAATGTTTAAACAATTTAAATTTTTACTTGCTAGGTTTAATTAAAGTTTCTACATCTGCCTCTACAATATGGCCATAGATGCTTATTAAAATATTGTAGTCATCAAGTAACCAGTTACCTGTAGAAGCTCCTTTGTAATTTGAGCTGTTTTTTAAATAATTTTCAAACATTGTATACGTTGTGAAAGCTTGATCTGCATTGTAAAATGTATATATCCAACTTTTGGGCACTTCATCTTTTGGAACAATACCAATGCCCCCGTCATAAATTTTTATTATTCCCTGAGAAAATTTAAATGTAACTGCCTGCAGTTTTTTATCGTTAGCTGATTTTAGCAAATAGGCCAAATGCTGAATATAATTTGTGAGTTTAGATTTAAGTTCAGCATTTGTTTGTTTTTTTGGCGGTACCATTCTCCATTGGTTATTTGTTTGGTAAAAAGGATCCTCTAAAAACTCATCTTTATTAATTGTACTTAAGGTAGAAAATAGCATTTTTTGTCCGGTTGATGCTTTTGTAAGTTGCAAAAACTCATTATTGTTTATGGTACTAAAATAAATATTTAAGGTATCTTTTTCTCCATCAAAATTAATTTCCATTTTATTTTTTTTATTAAGATACTTCCACTTTCCATTTGCATAATTACCCAAGCCATCAATTGCAGTGGCAGATCCGTTTTCAAAAAAACTGTACAACAATCCATCTTCTATTGCTTTTTTTATTTTTGCAGTTGCAAGCAATTTATCTGCCCCTATAACTTTATTATTGGTAAAACTTAAATCTGCCAGTTGCCAATTAGCAAATAAATTAGTTTTATTAGTTTGTGGAAGTTTTGAGTTGCTGCTAGTTTTTTCAACTGTTACAGGCACATCAGTACAACTACAACAAAGAAGGCAACATAAAACAAATGTAAAAATTTTCATTTAAAAAAGGTTTATACTATTTTCAAATTTAACATAATCAGTTTATGTAAAATTAATAGTATTTGCATCTACCCATAAAACTAGCTATTATGAAAAAATATATTATGGTAATTGCCAGCACCATATTGGCAATTTTAGTATTGCAAGCATTTACTAATAAAAAGCAACGTATTAGTAATCAACTAGAAACATCATCCACTATAAAAAATACAAATACTATAAATAAACAAAAAATACAAGTAGCTATTTTGTTGGATGTAAGTAACAGTATGGATGGCTTGATAGAACAAGCCAAAGCACAATTATGGAACATGGTAAACACATTGGGCAAGGCCAATTGTGTAGATGGTACTGTACCAAAAATTGAAATAGCTTTATATGAATATGGCAGAACAAATAATGATGCTAAAAAAGGATATGTAAAACTGATTAATGATTTTAGTAATGATTTAGATAGCATATCTCAAAATTTATTTACACTCACAACAAGTGGTGGGGAAGAGTATTGTGGCCATGCCATTTACAGTGCAATAAATGAGCTAAACTGGGCTGATAATGCTGATAATTATAAAGTAATATTTATAGCAGGCAACGAAAGTTTTTTACAAGGAGATATTTCTTTTACAAAGGCCTGTACCCTTGCTAAAACAAAAGGAGTACTTGTAAATACCATTTACTGTGGCGATAAAATTAGTGGCATAAGGGAACATTGGAACCTTGGGGCAACATGTGGTAGTGGAAGTTACACAAACATTAATACCAATGCAAAGGTAGATGATGTGCCTACACCATACGATAGTTTGCTGTATGTATTAAATAGTGAACTTAACAACACATACATATCTTATGGCCAAGGTGGAAGTGCTAGTAAGAATAAACAAATACAAATGGATGAAGCAGTTATAGTGGGTAATAAAACAGCATCGTTAAAACGAATAAAAGCAAAGGCAAATGCTAGCGTATATTCCAATGCACAATGGGATTTGGTAGATGCACAAAAACAAGATTCATCTGTAATTTGGAAAATAAACAAAGCGTATTTACCAGATAGTATTAAAAATAAATCTGAAAAGGAATTAGAATATTTTATACAAACAAAAGCTATTGAAAGGGCTGCACTACAAAGTAAAATAGCAATAAATAATGCTCAAAGAGATGCTTTTATAAAACAACAGAAGTTAAAAAATACAGTAAACCAACAGCCTACAGAAAGCTTGGAAACTGCTGTAGAAAGTATAATTAAACAGCAAGCAAAACAATTTAATATAACAATTAAAATAAATTAAGCACTGTAAGTTAAACCAACAATATCAACAAGTTACCTTACAAATTACTTTTAAAAATAAACAAATAAATTGTAAAATAATTATTAAAATACATAATTTAGTTGCCACATATTTCGTTAGTTTTATATTATGTATACTTGCTTACTTGTAGATGATGATATGCTTGATTTAGATGTTTTAGAACTATTTGTATCAAAAATAGAAAATCTAAAAATAAGTGCTGTATGTAACAATGGGGTTGATGCAGCTTTACAATTGCAAAAACAACAAGTGGATATTGTTTTTAGCGATATTGATATGCCTGATTTATCTGGTATTGGGTTATTGCAAAGTTTACAAAAACCTCCAATTTTTATTTTCATAAGTTCACACCAAGAGCATGCTGCACAAAGTTTTAATTTAGATGTTATTGATTTTATTGTGAAGCCCCTCACACTTGCAAGGCTAATTAAAGCTGCAAATAAAGCCACAAGTTATATTGAACTTAAGAAAACTGCAGCAACACAATCTCAACTTAGTAGTACTCCTGTACCTACTAATGGACTGGATTGTTTTTACATAAAAGAAAATTATGATTATGTAAAAATTTTTTATGCTGATGTAACATATATTGAAAGTATGGGAGATTTTAGCCGGCTACACCTCGTTAACCAAAAAAAGCATGTAACATTAGTTAGTTTAAAACATATAGAAACGCAATTGCCAACACAACTGTTTATGCGTACACACAAACAGTACATTGTAAATATGCAACATGTTGTAAGCATAAGCAACAACACTGAAATAGAGCTTATTTGTGGGCAAGTTATACCTATTAGCTTATTGTATAAACCTGCTTTTATGCAAGTAATTAACCAACGTGTAATTTCAAGAAACAATGGCTAACAAGCACTAAGCTGGTAACAATATACTAGTAGTTGTACCTGAAGTTTCATTATTTTCAACACTTAGTTTACCTCCCATTTGTTGGCAAAAAGTTTTGCATAGCATAAGTCCTAACCCTGTACCTTTTTCATTTTCTGTACCTCTTTTACTATCTGCTGCATACGCATTTTGCTGGTTTAATTGTGCCAACTGCTCAGCTGATACACCAGTACCAGCATCTATAACTTGTACCAATACATTTGCATTTTGTTGCTTACACTTTACAAGTACTTCTCCATTTTTGTATGAAAATTTTATGGCATTACTTATTAAATTTCTAAGTATAGCTGCTAGCATATTCTTATCTGTAACTATGCTTACATCATTATCAACATCTATTTGTACTGAAACATTTTTTGCAGTACTGTGGTGCTGTAATGTGTTAACTACATCTACCACTATATTTTTTACAATAATTAGTTCAGGGTAAGGTTTAAAGCCTTGCATTTGCGATGCTGCCCAATGCAACAAATTGTTCATTAAAGCAGAGGTATACGTTAAGTTTTGCTTTAAATTTTGAGAATAAACTGCAAGTTTTTGTTGTGGTATTTCACCAGCATCTAAAATATTTATAAATGACATAAGTGAGTTTACCGGGGCTCTCATATCATGGCTTACAATGCTAAAAATTTTATCTTTTACCTGACCTAAATTTTCAAGCTCTGTTTTTTGTACACCAATAATTTTATTAAGTTTTGCTGTTTTTTTAAAGTTATAAAAAAATAATCCAGCTACTAATACTGCTAGTGCAATAGCCAATAGTAACAAATTTTTAAAGGTTCTATCTGAGCTAATTTGCTGTTGCTGTTTAGCAATTTGTTTTCCGTTTACTTCGTTATCAAGCTTTGCTTGTATTTTATTTTTTTGTAAAATTGAGGCCTGTAGCTTTTGCTCATTTTGTAACTCTGACTGTGTTTTTAAGTAGCCCAATCGGTCCAAATCTTTTTGTTTTTGTGCAAGCTGTAATGCTTGTTGGTTAAGGGTTAATGCTTGTTTTTGTTGGTTTGCAATAAGTGTTTGCTCATTTAATTTTGCAC
>JANMAV010000264.1:0-4129 GCA_031360055.1 Ferruginibacter sp. | reverse complement strand
TTCAATTAAAATATTAAATGCTAATTAGAAAGTAGGTACCAAAAACTAAACTACCCAATCTACAATTTTGTTCTCCCATTCATTTTTATATGGAGAAGTTATTTTAATATAGTTATCGGTGTAGCCTTCCATCATCCCATTCTTGTTGGTATGTTCAAACAAAACTTTTCTGGTTTGGCCAATATGGTTACCGGTAAAAGCCTGCATTTTTTCGTAGCTTAAATTTCGTAAAATTTTATTACGCTCATTCCTAATTTGTTGAGGTACAACAGGAGAAAGGGTTAAGGCATGTGTATTGTCTCTTTCGCTGTAGGTAAATACGTGCAGGTAACTAATATCTAGCCCACGTAAAAACTCCACGGTTTCAGCAAAATCATCATTTGTTTCTCCTGGAAAACCTACAATAACATCTACACCAATACAGCAATGTGGCATTAATAATTTTATAAGGCTAACCTTTTCAGCATACAATTCTCTTTTGTAGCGCCTTTTCATAGCAGCTAAAGTTTTGTTACTTCCGCTTTGCAGCGGTATGTGAAAGTGTGGCATAAAATGTTTGCTGTAGGCCACAAATTCTATAATATCGTTGCTTAAAAGGTTGGGTTCAATAGATGATATTCTGTAACGTTCTATACCATCTAATTCATCTAGTTGTTTAATTAAATCTATAAAGGTCTCTTCAACTCTTTTACCTCCAGTATACCCTTTTCCAAAATCGCCAAGGTTTATTCCTGTTAGTACAATTTCTTTAGCACCGCCTGCTGCAATAGTGTTTACGTTAGCAATAATGTTTTGTATTTCATCGCTACGGCTTTTGCCTCTTGCCATAGGTATAGTGCAAAAACTACAATTGTAATCACAGCCATCTTGCACTTTTAAAAAAATACGGGTACGTTCGTTTACTGAGTGTGAGGGTACAAAAATATTAACATCTGCTACATCGCAACTGCAAATTTTGGTAGGGTCGTTTTTACTAATTTCTTTTAAATGTTGAGCAATATTAAATTTTTCAGCAGCACCTAAAACTAAATCTACGCCAGGTATTTCGGCAATTTCTTTGGGTTTAAGTTGAGCATAGCATCCAGTTATTACTACCAATGCCTCAGGAGCTTTCCGTTGTATTTTTCGTACAATTTGTCGGCATTCTTTATCAGCATTTTCGGTAACAGAACATGTGTTTATTACATACACATCAGCTACCTCATCAAAATCTTTTTTGGCAAAACCATCGTTTTCTAACATACGGCCAAGTGCTGTAGTTTCGCTAAAATTTAGCTTGCAACCGAGTGTATGTAAAGCAACTGTTTTTTGCATAATGTTGCAAAATTAGTTAAATAGTCGGTTTAATAGCCCCATAAATGCTTTATTGGGTATTTTAATAAAAACATATTTTAAATGTATTGCTTAATATATATATTTAAGTTTAAATTTTAGGTTCATATTAGCCACAATATGCAACTATTATAATCAATAAAAATATGCCAATCAGTAGCAATATAAGTAACACATTATTTAACTCTAAAGCTCTAAAAAATTTTAATTTAATATCAACCAATTTGCTACAGTGTGCAAACAGGCTAGATTCGTCAAAAAAAATTACTCACACAAAACGAGGTAATTTAACTTACTATTAATTTCTACAATTATTTGTTCCCTACCAGCAATAACATTAGGGAGCAAAATAATTTACACAAATAGTTACAAGCACAGTTATTTGAATTATTATTTATTTGTTTACCACTTTATTATCTTTAAAAGAATTATTTTAAAGTCAATTTATCAATTTTGATAAATTAAATATTGCTTTACATACCTTGCAACCTTGAAAAATAAAAATTTACCATATTTAATACTTGTTGCAGTTATTTTACTCTTTTTTTGGATAAAGAAAAATCAACGGGGTAGCAGTAATAATAAACCTACAAACAGAGTAACGGTAAAATCTGTAAAAGATGATTACATAGCGCTTAGAGAGGGAGATAAAACTATAAAATATAGTCGCCATGCCAAGTGCCGAATGGATTGCAGGCATATTGATGAAAGTGAAGTAAAAGAGATATTGCAAACCGGAGAAATAAATTACAATAAAACGCAGGAGAGTGAAAAAGGGGTTACCTATCCATTAGAAGGCAAAACACACGATGGCCAGCATGTTCGTATTGTATTTGCACCTAATGGCAACGAAGTAACGGTGGTAACTGCAATAGATTTAGATACTGATTGGCCTTGTGGAGACTGTAAGTAAAGCCCCCCTTGATCCCCCCGAAAGGGGGAAATGGGTCTCTACTAATTTAAACATACTTTATCTTACCAAAGATTGGCTTTTCACTTTATTTATGGAGAAATCAATTAAATTTTTAAATTCACTCTTTATTAAATTATCGATATTCAAAATTATAAATACTTCAAAAGTCCCCCTTTGGGGGATTTAGGGGGCTTTTAAACATGAAAATAAAATCATTTCTTGCAAAACCATTTGCAATATACATACACAAGCAGATAAAAAAAGGCATGGAAACTGCCATAGCGGATCAGGAAAATATTTTTAATACGCTAATAAAAACTGCTGCAAAAACTCAATTTGGTATAGATCATGATTTTGCTAATATAAAAACTCATGCCGATTTTGTGATCAATGTTCCAATTAGAGATTACGAAGCTTTTGTGCCCTACATCGAAAAAATTAAAGAGGGAAAACAAAATGTTTTATGGAAAGGGCAACCCATTTATTTTGCCAAAACCAGCGGTACTACAAGCGGTACAAAATATATACCCATTACCAAAGATTCTATACCTAACCATATAAACACTGCCCGTAATGCCTTGCTTTGTTATATGGTAGAAACTGGCAACACTAAATTTGCTGATGGTAAGCTCATTTTTTTAAGTGGTTCACCAACTTTAGAGAGGGTAGGAGGCATACCCACAGGCCGTTTGAGCGGAATAGTAAACCATCATGTTCCAAAATATTTACGAAGCAACCAACTACCTAGTTACGAAACAAATTGTATAGAAGATTGGGAAGAAAAATTAGATAAAATAGTTGCCGAAACTATTAATGAAAATATGGCTCTCATTAGCGGTATACCACCATGGGTGCAAATGTATTTTGATAAATTGGAAGAAAAATCAGGCAAAAAAATTGGAGAATTGTTTCCAAATTTTAATGTGATGGTGCAAGGTGGGGTTAATTATGAACCGTACAAAGCTAAGTTGATGGAGAGTATAGGCAGAGAAATTGATACTATAGAGTTGTTCCCAGCAAGCGAAGGTTTTTTTGCATTTCAAGATACCCAAAAAGAAAAAGGGATGTTATTAAACACCAACAGCGGCATTTTTTATGAATTTATACCAATGGCCGATGTAGATACTGCTACCCCAAAAAGGTTAACTTTAAAAGATGTAGAAATTGGCCAAAACTATGCCTTAATAATAAGTAGTAATGCTGGTTTGTGGGGTTATAACATTGGCGATACTGTAAAATTTTTATCTGTAAATCCGTATCGTATAATTGTAAGTGGTCGTACAAAGCATTTTATATCTGCCTTTGGTGAACATGTAATTGTAGAAGAAGTAGAAGCAGCTATTATTGAAACAAAAAATAAACTAAATGTAGTGATAAACGAATTTACTGTTGCACCATTTGTAGCAAAAGATACAGGTAAAAGCTACCATGAGTGGTTTATTGAATTTGAAAATGAACCAAGTGATTTAACAACCTTTTCTCAAATATTAGACAATACCTTACGATCCAAAAATGTATATTACGACGATTTAATAAGAGGCAATATATTAATACCATTAAAAATTACGACAGTACCAAAAAACGGGTTTAATAATTACATGAAAAGCATTGGTAAATTGGGTGGACAAAATAAAATACCTAAGTTGAGTAATGATAGAAAAATTGCTGACCAACTACCAGCCCCCCCACCCCCCGAAGGGGGGATATAGGGCAGTGTTTAAAATTAAAAAGAAAGAATATTTACATAATGCCTTTGTTAATTTAAAAAACGCAACTAATTGAGAAGTAAAAATGATTATAAAGTATTAGAGACCAAAATCCCCCCTTCGGGGGGACGTAGGGGGGCTGTATTATGAAAAAACGCATTGCCATATTTGGTTCCAC
>JANMAV010000120.1:0-19190 GCA_031360055.1 Ferruginibacter sp. | reverse complement strand
TTACAAATTAAATGAAGAAGATGCCAACAAAAAATATTTGGGCAAAACTATTCTTATAACTGGGCAAATAGCTGAAATTATTAATAAGGATACATTTGTAAATATATTTTTAGGAGATATTAACGCAATTAATAAGGTGAGTTGTGTAATGGACATAAAAAATAAAAAAATTAAAGATTTACCAAAACTAGGGCAAGAAATAACTATAAAAGGCGTTTGCACTGGTTTTTTGGCAGACGTAGAATTTAATAGGTGTGTTATTGTAAAAAATAAATAAGCAAAATGAAGGTATATTTTATTATAATGACGTTTTTTTGTTTAGTGAATAAAACGTACTCACAAACGAAATTGTATACCAAAACTGGCACTATTACTTTTAAATCAAAAATGCCTATTGAAACAATAGAAGCTGTAAACAACAAAGTATTATCGGTTTGGGAAACAAGTACAGGCAATATAGAGTTTTCAGTTTTAATTAAAGGTTTTACATTTGAAAAAGCATTAATGCAAGAACACTTTAATGAAAACTATATGGATAGTGATAAATATCCAAAAGCCACCTTTAAAGGAACCATAGAAAATAGTAAAAATATAGTTTTTTCCAATGATGCAACTTTTCCAGCAAAAGTAACCGGAGCGTTTACATTGCATGGAATTACAAAACAAATATCAATATCGGCTATTATTAAAATAAAAAATGCTGTGGCAAGTGCTCAATCTACCTTTATAGTATTGTTAGAAGATTACAACATAAAAATACCAGCAGTTGTACAAGATAATATTAATAAAAGAGTAGAAATATTTATCAATATCCCTTCATACCAAACATTACCTACAAAATAGTAGCATGAAAAAAATTTTACTTCTGGGCTTCATATTTTTTATAACAAAAATTACTACTGCTCAAAATACCTCATTACTTAGCGAAGTAGAAGATACTGTTGCAGTTACAGAAAAAGTTACAGGTGCGTTTAAATCAACAAGAGTTATAAATGCACATTCGGTTGAAATGTTATCGAAAGGTAGCTTAGATTTTAGAATTTTACACCGCTTTGGTTTTGTAAGCGACGGCGTAAAACAACTTTTTGGATTAGATGCAGCAGCATTTAGAATGAGCTTTGATTATGCTATTACCAATAATCTTACAGTTGGTATTGGGCGTAGCACTTTTAGAAAAGAGCTAGATGCATTTATAAAAACAAGGTTAGCACAACAAACAAAAGGGACTAGAGAATTTCCATTTTCAGCAGTTATAGCAGCAGGTTACACTCTTTACACACAAGAAGTGCTCACCGGCAAAAACCCTACATTGGCTGATAGATCAGCCTATTACGTACAAATTATAGCTGGTAGAAAATTCAGTAATAAATTTTCGTTGCAACTAAGCCCCATCTTTGTACACACAAACGTACCATTCGTAATTACAGACGATAGAAAAATATTTGCAATGGGTGGCGGCCTTAGGTATAAAGTGAGTAAGCGTACGGCTATTACAATGGACTACCATCATCCATTTGGTAACCTTGCCGAAAATTATACTGATCCATTATCGATAGGGGTAGACATAGAAACTGGCGGCCATGTATTTCAATTACATTTTTCAAACGCCACTGGGTTAAATGAAAGAGCTTTTATTACCCAAACTACTGGGAACTTTTTTAAAGGCGATGTTAGAATGGGCTTTAATATTTCAAGAATGTTTAGAACCGGTAAAAAAAAGAAAAAATAACAGAGGGTGATTCAAAATAGCATTTATGCCATTAGTTTATTCTTTGTTTCTAAACATAATTGTTTTCTAAACAAATTTCGCCAACTATTTCCAATACAATCTGGCAACTTATCTTGTTATTATTGTTAGCATTTTTATATATTAATCTATTTGTACAATATAAATTAGACCTGCAACGTAAAGAGTGATTTCTTCTATATTTTGCCCTGCAATTAATGCTATTTTTAATACATTGAGATACTGTTGATGATTGTTTGATTTAAAGGTCTTTTATCTAATCTTCAACTCTAAGGGAAAGCAACTACTTCAAAAGATAAACTTACCAGCAATAATATTTAAGTTGTTTTCGTACACTATACTTATACAACTTAATAATACAAAACACTGATTACTTTTAGTCTAACTCAACCAAATATGGTTAAAAAATCAACACTTCAATACACACTGTATTTAACATTTACGGATGAAGACAACCAATAATAGTTTAACTATTGGATTCTAATACCGAAGTGAAATAGCATTTAGTCCAACGCTTTATGCTATTGGTATAATTCCATCTATTATCTAATGTTAGGCCTTTGGCCTAAACAATAAATAATGTTGGTATAATAGTGTTTTTAATGATTTTCAGTATTATCACATTTTTTTGCTAACAAAAAAACCGTGTATGGTTTTTGGCCATACACGGTTACAATATTATATATTAAAAGTAAATTCTAATATTTTATTACTCTTTCAGTTGCTAATTTGTTCCCATTATCATCCAACAAAACAAAAACATAGGTACCAGCTGTATAATTTGTTAAGTTAACAGTAGCAGTACCATAACGACCTGAGCTAAAATTAAGCGTTCTGCTTATTATTCTAGCTCCTTTAGCATTATACACCGCCACATTTTTAGCTTGAGTGCTGTTTATAGCATTGTAATAACTAACTTTTACCACCCCATTAGTTGGATTTGGCCAAACAAATAATTGATTTCTTTCACCTTCTACATCACTTACTGATACTGCGTTAGACGAACCAAAACAACCTGTGCTAGTATCTGTTACAGTTACTACAAAACTTCCAAAATCTTCTAACAAACCATTTGCTCTGGTTAATGATGGATCTGTGTTTGCAATAATGTTTCCATTACGTTTCCATTGGTAAATATATTTGTTAGATGGAGGGCTTACTGTAGTGTATAAACCACCATTTACATATGGGTTAAAATTTAGCACTGGCGCTGCAGTAAGTACCACTACAGGGCTTACACCAACTCTTGCTACAACACTATTACTTGTTGCAGCTGTACAAGCACCCGATGATACTACTACTCTGTATTTATTATTTGCTTGCAACGCTGTTAATCCTGTAAGCACTAAACTATTATTTGTAGCTCCGCTAATTGGGCTATATGTTGCACCAGCATCAGTACTTACAAACCATTGATAGGTAAGCATAGTACCCGAAGCTACAACAGTAAATGTTGCAGTTGTAGCACATGATGTTATATCTACCGGTTGTGTGGTTATTATTGGAGCAGCCGTAATGTTTACTGTTATGGCTGTTCTTGGCCCTTCGCAAGTTCCAGTTTTTTCAGCTACGTAATATGTAGTTGTGCCTACTATGGTTGTAGCAGGAGTAGGTGGTGTAGTAGATGAAGTACCAGCAGTGGCTACAGTATACCATTGTAAATTAGTACCCGTAGCAGTAAGCATTGGCGCTGTACTACCTTGGCAATATGAATAGGTAGTAGTGGCTACAGGAGCTGCAGGTGTGCTTGTTACCGTTACCGTAATGTTAGTACGTGCACTTTCACATAAGCCAGTTTGAGTAACATAATAATTAGTTGTACCTACGGTAGATGTAGATGGGGTTGGGGCTGTAGCTGATCCAACACCTCCAGTAGCTGTTGTATACCATAATAAATTTGTACCAGTAGCAGTAAGTTGTGTTGCAGTAACCCCTTGGCAGTAACTAACAGCTGTAGTAGCTATTGGTGCACTACTAGGTGCGGTTACGTTAACTACGATTGCTGCTCTTGCACCTTCGCAGCTACCTGCTTGTTGGCTTACATAAAAAGTAGTTGTGCCTACAGTTGTGGTACTTGGTGTTGGTGCAGTTGTGCTTGCCGTGCCGCTTGTAGCAGTTGTATACCACTTTAAGTTTGCACCAGTTGCTGTAAGTGGCCCTGCTGTAGCTCCTTGGCAATAAACAACAGGTGTTGTTACTGTTGGTGCTGCTGGTGTAGCAGTTACATTTACTGTAATTGGAGTACGTGGACTTTCGCAAGTACCAGTAGTTTGTGTTACATAATATATGGTAGACCCTACTACAGCTGTACTTACAACTGGTGCTGTTGTGGTACCTGTACCACCAGTTGCCGTGGTATACCACATTAAGTTAGTACCAGTAGCAGTTAATGCTGCTGCTGTTGCATTTTGGCAATAATTTATTGGTGTGTTTACCAATGGTTGAGGAGCTGGGGTAACTGTTAATATTGCCGGATTTGATGTAGCCGTACCACCACTATTTGTAACTACCAGCCTATATTGATTAAGATTCATACCAGCAGTAACTGCTATTAAATTTAAAGTGCTTACGGTAACTGGAGGCGTTAATGATGTAAAATTTATGCCGCCGTTGGTACTAACTTCCCAATTAAAAGTATTGCCAGTGCCACCACTTGCAGCAGCGGTGAATACAGCATTTTGACCTTCGCATACATTTGTAGAGAATGGTTGGGCTGTTATTGCAGGGGCAGATGCAGCTGGTACTGAAATTTGTACAATTGTATCTGCAAAATTTACTTTTACGTTTCCTGCTGTAAACAAGCTAGACCTCATAAATACTGATGCTGTATCAGTAATCTTAACATCATCTACAAACCAACCTGTTGGTGAACCTATACCTGCTGTATTATCATCTGACCCAAACCTAAACCGTATTTTAGCCGTTTGGCCAGTAAAGCTTTTTAACTGAGCAGTTGTATTTATAAATGTAGAAACTAAACCATTAAATGCTGCTCTGTTAGCTAAGTTGTTGCCAACACCAGCACCTACTGTGCCATTGTATGGGTTTACAATCATTTTATCACCTAAGTCAACCCAAGTTGCTCCATCATTAGTACTAATTTCTACTACACCACCATCCCAACCTTCTTCGGTATTAAAGCGGTGAGCAAAAGAAAGTTTAGGGTAAGAGCTTATGTTATTAGGTAAAGCCAATCCGTTTGTTAGTTCCAATCTTTTATCAGTTGATATAACTTCATTTACCACAAAAAATGCATTAGGTGCAGAGTTTGTTTGTAGGGTAGATACTGTCCATAAATTTCCACCAGCAGGCACTGTAGTAGTTGGAGTAAATGTTGCAGGCATGGTTGCAGGCACTGGCTCATTTAATACTGTTACAGGAGCAAAATAAGTACCGGCATTTACATTTACCACAAAGCTATATGTATTAATAGTAGCTGCTGCTTGGTTTACGGCAAAGCTTACTACTCTTGTGCCAGCATTATAAGTACCACCACTTACATACGTTACGTTTAATGGTAAAGTATCGGTTAATATGTAATTGGTAATGCCTGCACAAGCATCTGTTGTTACCTTGTTTGTATAAGTTATGTTTTGGCCTTCAGCTACGGTTACTATATTGCCTTGAGACAATTGTAGTGCAGCACCTGAGTTAGTGAAACTTGGAGTTTGGTCAGTAACACTTGCAGATGAACCCTGTGATGCACCTAAGCCCATGCCTCTCCTTCTAAACGCTTCTAAAATAGTACAACGGTAAGCACCACCGTACAAAATCATATCGGCTTGTAAAATTGCATCTCTACTGCTTATAAAGCCCGGGCTACAAGGTTGTAATTTTAATCCTTCTGTTACCAAACGAAGAGCAATACTGTTTCCACCTGCTGCTGATGCATTAAATAAATTAGGATTAATTGAGCCAACTTGGTTTATTATTCCCCAGGTCATATCCCACAAAGTAGCACACCAAATTTCTCCTCTACTATGCTGCTGAGCAGATATGGTTGTTGCATATACTTTATTGTTAACTGCAAAATTTGTGCAATAGCGTTGAGACCTGATACCAAGGCCAGATGGCGGTTGATTAATAGCGTATGTACCAATACCCCTTGGTGAATTAAAACCTGTACTTAGCGTAGAGTTTGCCCAATCTTGTGTATACATTAAGCTATAATAATCGCTCCAACCTTCTCCCATTTGTTCAGCATTGCCTAAGCAACTTGAACCATTACCTGTAAGGCGGTTACTTATGCCATGAGCGTACTCGTGAGCTATGATGCCATTATCAGCATCACCATCAAGGTTTGGAGATGATGTCCATAAATACATTTGCATTCTACCACTACTACCGTCAGCAGGGGTTGCAAAGTTGGCATTATTAGTTCCTGTACCATCTTGTGCATCGGCTAATACAAAATCATTTCCTACACCACCTCTGTTAAGATTATCACCTTGAAAATTTCTGGCTGCTTCATCAAACCCGTATTGATACGTAAGATCATGAATTATATTGTTCCAATAAAATAAATTGGTAGTATTAAATTGTTGGTTAGGTACTGGCGTTGATTGTGTTGGATCTATCGTAAAATTTGGTACGAAATCAAAAGTAAGTGGATCTGTAGGAGTAGATGAAATTACCTGCGTTGGTGAAGTGCCGTTGTTACCATCTCTATCTTCCTGCGACCAAACATTATTACCTCTGGTAGATGTAAAATTGTTTGCACCAATGCTATGCCATTTTAAGGTAGTGGCATTATTTACAGCACCTGATAACAACCAAGGGTCAGTAACTAAAACAGGTGTACCACCAGGGTGTACAGGGCTTTCAGCAGGGTAAGGTACTACACGGTACGAAGCTCCATTTACAATTGTTGGGCTGTTAGTTATGGTAGTTTTGTTTACATTACTTATACAATTTTCGCTATGTACGTGGTTGCTAATTTCACCATTTTTTGGTGCATCATAATTACAATATACTGTTAGGTTATGTATGCTAATGGTATTTTTATTTATAGCATCAATGTTAACTAACCAATAATCTGCACTAGTGTTTTGAATAATGTATACTTGCCATCCTAAGGTTATAGTTTTTTTACCAATTGGGCTAGCAAACCACATTAACTCTGCAGTTATATTTTGGTGTGATACCGCAGCATTATTAAATATTACTTTTTTACCGCTGTTGGTATTTTCTATTTGTACTAAAGGTAATTTGGGGGTTAATTTTCTATCTGCAATGGCTGCCATTACTGCTTCATATGCATTTGCTGAAGGTATTGAACTTTTACTAGCTCCAACACTTTCTATGTTATGTATAAACTCACCACTTTTTGATACCAATTTACCATCTTTAAAAGCTAGCGTTAATAATTGATTATAAATGGCAACATCTTTATATGTTTGTTGTAAATACACCATTACTGTACCGGCAGATTTGTTGTTGTATGTACTAGCAACTATAGAATTCTTCAAATCATAATCAGATAAATTAATTTCATATCTATTAGATTGTATTAATTGCAAAGCCTGCTTGTTTTCAACATCAGTAACTTGAGCTTGAACAGTACCTGCAAATAAAATGGCAATAATTAAAGTAAAAAGAAGTTTCATAAAGAGGTTTTGGTAAAAAATTAAAATTTATTAAATGATAACTAAATATAGTATACAAATTAAGTTTTTTTTATTATTATAATAATAAAGGAAACGAAAAATTACTTTAATGGTAAGTTTTGATTGCCACTACTTAGTATAAAAAAATAAAAACAGAAAACTTTTTTAGCAAATTAATAGACTTTTTTTACAAATAACCTTACTGAATTTATACCTAATACCACATCACTACCACCCATAGCCAATGCTGCTAAAGTGGGAGTAAGTAACCCAAAAGCAGCTACAGGTATAGCTATGATGTTATAAATAAAAGCCCAAAATAAATTTTGTTGTATAGTAATATAGGTTTGTTTTCCTAAACCTAATGCAGTTGGCAAATTTTTAATACCGCTATTCATCAAAATAACATCAGCTGTTTGCATAGCCAGTTGGCTTGCATTGCTCAGTGATATACCCAATGTAGCTTTTGCTAAAGCAGGTGCATCATTCACACCATCTCCAACCATGGCCGTAGGTATTGCCGCATTAAGAGTAGTTATTTGTTGTAACTTTTGTGCAGGACTTTGAGCTGCAAGTACCACATCAATACCTAATTGATTAGTTACATATTTGCATTTTTGTAGGGTATCTCCACTCAATAAAACCGTTTTTATTTGTTGCTTGTGTAGCCAATTTATAATCTCTTTAGCCTCAGGTCTAATTTCATCTTGCAAATTTATCCAGCCAATTTGCACCTCATTTTTTAAAACATATATATTATGCTCCTCCAAAGTATTATGGTTAGCTAGTATTTTATTTGAACCAACTTTAAATACATTACCCTCTTTATCAATTGCTGTAATTCCTATACCTTTAATTTCTTCAATTGTTATAAAAGATAAGCTGGTAGTTTTCCAAAAATTAGTAATTGCATTAGCTAGCGGATGATTGCTATTTTTTTCTATAGAATATACAATTTGCTTAAAATCAGCTTCATTCATGTTGGTGTAAAATTCAGTTATAACAAAGTTGCCTGTTGTTAAAGTACCTGTTTTATCAAATACAATTTGCTTTATTGTTTTAAAACTTTCTAATGCTGCAGCATTTTTAAATAATATACCCAATTTTGCTGCCCTACCAAGCCCAACAGCAATTGCAGCAGGGGTTGCAAGACCCATAGCACAAGGGCAACTTATTACTAATACAGCAATTGCTCTCAGCATTGATGCACCACTACCAACTGTAAAAATAAAATAATTGGCCACAAATGTAACAGCACTTAAAACCAATACTGTTGGTACAAAAATGGCACTTATTCTATCTGCAAGTTTTTGCATAGGTGGTTTTTCAGCCTGTGCATGTTGCAACATTTTTACAATATTGCTTAAAATTGTATCCTTGCCAGCAGCGGTTACTTGTGCTTTTACCACACCGCTATCCAATACGGTACCACCAATTAATAAATCTTTTTTCATTTTACCAATTGGTAAACTTTCGCCAGTTATTAAGGCTTCATTTACTAAACAATCACCCCACAAAATTTTGCAATCAGCAGGCACTTGCTCACCAGTTTTTATTAATACTAAATCTCCAGTTTTTAAATAAATATTTTCAATGGGGAAAATTTGTTCTTTATGTTCATCATCAAAGGCAATCATATTTGCCATTAACTTTTGGCTTTGTGTTAATTGTTTTACTGCTTTTTGGGTTGATTGTATGGCAGCCTCCTCAACATAATTACCAAAAAATACCAATGTGATAATGGAAGCGGTAGTTTCAAAAAACATATATGATTCTCCAAGCTGTAATACAGCACCAATAAGGCTATATGTAAAAGATGCTACAGCACCAACACTTATTAATACATTCATATTGGCAGTTCCATGCAGTAAACTTTTTACTGCACTTCTACCAAAAAAATACATGCCTATAATAAAAACTGGTAAGCACAATGCAAATTGTAACCAAGGATACATTAAAAAATGAAGCTGAAAATTTGCTGGCAACATATGCAGCATAAGTAAAACCGTAAAAGGCAATGTTATTAAAAAACGTTGCTTATTATTATGTAAAAAAAGCTTTTGTTGAGAAGAAGTATCCAGTGTTTCATCTACCACGGTATATCCTAATTTTGATATACCAGATTTTAAATTTTCTGCATTAAAATTTTCTGCTAAAAAACTTACATCGCCAGTAATTGGGTTTACATTTACATTAGTTAAGCCTTCTTTTTTAAGATAGCTTTTTACACTTAGTGCACAGTTGCTACATGTCATTCCTTCTACCTTCCACTCTGTTGTTTGCATATTGCAAAATTATTACAGCTTAAGTTAATAATTTACTAACAATCAAATTTATCTTTGCAACATGGATGTACAATTTAATTTATCTGAAATTAAAGCTATTGCAGCTACTTTTTTAGATAAGATTGGTTCAAAAAAAATAATTGCCCTACATGGCCAAATGGGAGTTGGCAAAACAACTTTTGTACAGGCAATCTGCACTGTTTTAGGTGTAAAAGATGCTATAAGTAGTCCTACTTTTTCAATTATTAACGAATATGCTTTACCAAGTGGAGAATGTATTTACCATATTGACTTGTATCGGCTTAAATCATTGCAAGATGCTATTGCAGCAGGAGTTGAAGATGCTATTTACTGTAACAATTTGTGCATAGTGGAGTGGCCAGAAATTGCTCCAACTTTATTTGATACTGATACAGTACATGTTTTTTTTACTATTGTTGGAGATAATGAGAGAATGATAAAAATTAATAGTAAAAACTAATGTATGAGTAAAACGCACAGGTTATGAAATGCTGTATAAAATAAATTAAAAGTTTAAAAGTTTAATTAATCATGTAAAAAAAATGCCACTTTTAAAAAGTGGCATTTTGAGTTATTTCTTTTTAGATAGATTTTTATAAATGGCAGCTCCCCAAGCTTTAATTTTATCACTATTATTTACAATTGTGGTTAATGCTCCAGCTTTTATAGCTTTGTTTACAATTTTTCCAACAATTGTTGTAGCTCCAGAACCTAGTACTAGATTTTTAGCTAAAAATCCTGCTCCCAATCCCCCCACTGTTTTTAAAATAGTGCTGTTACCATCTTTATTATCGAAAACACTTTTTATAGCGCCTTTAATTAAATTTTTTGGCTTATAATGATCTATAGTTTCATTAAACTGCTGCTTTAAAATACTTTTTTGGATTACTCTTTTACGTTCTAAAGCAGCAATAGTATCATCTAAATCTTTTGAGGTTTCGATTACCATTTTAATCATTAATTTTTTTGATGATAAAATTTGCTAAGGGCTCTTTAATAAAACTTTTTCTGCACATAAATACCACTAAACTGATAAATAAATACAATCCAGCAAGTATAAAAAAGCCAAAATAATTGCGTTCAAAATAACTTCCAATCCATAGTGCTAATCCAATATTTAGTAAGATAAAAAAGAAGCTAAGTATAATTACAACAAAGAAAGTTGCAAAAATAGAAGAAGCTAATTCCGCTGATTTTTTTTGTGCTTTTAATTTAATAAGTTCCGCCCTTGTTTCAATATAGTCTGTTGTTCTATCTACAAGAGCTTCAAACATATTATTAGTTTCTTCGTGTTCCATCTTATAAGTTTCTTTTTTCAGTAGGTTAGAAAGTGGGTATTAAGCAAATTTGCTCTCAGCCTCATCTTTCACATCTTTTGCAGTTTGCTTACCTTTTGCAATCATATCATTAGCGTCACCTTTAATGTTATCAAATTTTTCTTTTAACACTTCACCAAGTTCATTAAACTTACTAGCTACAGTGCCACTTAAATCTTGGCTTTTCTTTGCTATTTTCTTTCTAGTTTCCTTACCTTTTTCAGGTGCAAATAAAATACCTAATGCTGCGCCAGCTGCTGCTCCTAAAATTATACCAGACAATAGTTTCTTACTCATAAAATTAATTTTTAAAATGATTGTAAATATACTTTTTATTAAGCTAAAATGTTGCCAGTTTTTGAATTACTGATATTTAATTGCACTTATACGTTTTTAAAAAACCGTGAGTAAAATATTCCCCTTTTAAGGAACACATTTTTACAATTTCATTTGGTTCATTTTGTATTGTGAATCAATTTTATACACAGTATTTATTTAATAAAACATTTATACATTGGCATAAATATAGCCATACATAACATTATACGTTAATTATTAGTATTTATGGATTTAAGTTCAGGTTACCCGTTTTGGTTAATAAAACATGGCTTGCCATATGACTATAAACCGCTTCAAAAAGAAATAAAAACAGATGTTTTAGTTATTGGTGGTGGCATTACTGGTGCATTAGTTTCTTATTATCTTACAAAAGCAGGGCTAAAAAATGTAGTGGTTGATAAAAGAACAATTGGCCTTGGCAGTACTTGTGCAAGCACGGCTTTACTGCAGTACGAAATTGATGAGCCTTTAGTAAATTTACAACAAAAAGTAGGATTATATAACGCAGTAAGAGCATATAGATTGTGTAGTGAAGCAATAGATATTATTGAAACCATTAGTAATAAAATAAAATTTACTGATTTTAATAGAGTAAGTAGCATCTATTATTCAGCATCGGAAAAAGATATCTCATTTTTAAAAAGTGAATTTGATATTAGACAAAAACACGGTTTTGATGTTAAATTGCTATCAAAAGCACAAATAAAAAGTAGTTATAATTTTGAAGCTGATTCTGCTATTCAATCTAGCCAAGCAGCTCAAACAAATGCATATATGCTTGCCCATACCCTACACCAATATAACATTCAAAATGGAGCACAGGTATATGATAGAACTGAAGTAAAAAAAATTACACATTTAAATGATGCTGCTGAAATTACAACTGTAAATGGTTATAGTATACATGCAAAAAATGTTGTACATGCCACGGGTTATGAAGCTGAACAATACATTGATAAAAAAATAGTAAAGTTATTAAGCACCTATGCAATTTGTAGTGAACAGATGGAGCCAGCTGATTTACCTTTTGGCAATAATAAAGTATTATGGAACACAGCAGAGCCTTATTTGTATTTGAGAACTACATCTGATAATAGAATCATTATTGGCGGTAGAGATGAAAATATTAGTGATTCAAAAAAAAGAGATGAGCTACTTGACAAAAAAACTAAATCTTTAATAAAAGATTTTAATAAACTATACCCAAACAGCAATTTTAAACAAGAATTTAGCTGGTGTGGCACTTTTGGAGAAACTAAAGATGGACTGCCTTACATAGGCATGTACAATAAAGTACCAAACAGTTATTTTGCTTTGGGCTATGGAGGTAACGGCATTACATTTAGTGTTATTGCAGCAGAAATTATTAAGGATTTAATTATTGGCAAAAGAAACACAGACGCTGAAATATTTTCATTTAACAGATAATTTATAATCATAAAAACATATAATCATGAACATTAAAACAAATTTACTTAGTACAATTATGCTTTTATTTTGTGTTGCAGCATTGAGTAGCTGTAGTGCAATAGAAGGAATTTTTAAAGCAGGCGTTTGGTTTGGAGTAATAGGTATTGCAATTGTGGTATTTATAATACTTTATTTTATAGGAAAAAGTAAAAAATAAGTTACTAATTTAAAACTAAAATGAGCTATACTTGATTGAAGTATAGCTCATTTTTTGATAATGATGATTGATTATTAAGATAGCGCTTCTACAGCTTTGTATATAATATCACTAGTAAATGGTTTGCCAATAAAAAAATCAGCACCGTTTTTAATTGCTTTTTCTCTATCATCCATAGAGTCGTGGGCAGTAATCATAACCACTTTACTTTTGGGGTAATTAGACTTTATGTAAGTTATGTAGTTTATTCCTAACCCATCTGGCAGATGATTATCTAAAAATATAATTTCTGGATTTTCTTTCTTTAAAGCATTATTTGCGTCCATTAAGGAATTAACGAATACAGTTTCTAAGTTTTTCTGTTTAAGTAATTTGCTCAATAAATAACAAATATCAACTTCATCGTCAATGATGAGTGCTTTCAAGTATAATAGATTTAATAGATTTTCACTTTTCATTTTCTCATTATTACTTCTAGCAAAGTATCAATATTACTGCCAAGTATAATAATTTGATGGGGAATTAAAAAAAATTCCCATTAAAACAACTATTTTAACTCATAATGCCATTAAAAATGTTATTAACTTTTAGATTTAATTATCAACTTTATATAAAAAAATAGTTACAGTGTATTATTTTATATTTGATTGAGGAAAAAATTACATAGTATTTTTACCATAAAATACCAACGCTACACCGATGAATAGAATAAAAGTGCTTTTCAATTTTTTAAAACAAGTATATGCTGAATTCATGGAAACTAATATTTTAAAATTTAGTGCATCATTAGCATATTATACGGTTTTATCAATTGCCCCACTCTTAGTTATCATACTTACTATTACTGGTTTTTTCTTTGGTAGAGAAGCTATTAATGGACAACTCTTTGGGCAATTAAATGACATGATGGGGGCGGATGCTGCTTTGCAGATACAAACATCTATTCAAAATATTAAACTTAGTACCGATAATGTTTTTGCTACAACTATTGGGATAGTTGTATTAATAGTTGGTGCTACAGGTATTTTTGGAGAAATACAAGATTCATTAAATAGAATTTGGGGATTACGTTTAAAATCAAAACAAGCTTGGTGGAGGGTATTAATAAACAGACTACTATCGTTTTCTTTAATATTGAGTTTAGGTTTTGTATTAATTGTTTCTTTACTATTAAATGCTATAGCAGCTACCATTACAAGTAAAATTATTACTATGTTACCAGCCATAGGAGCCTTATTTTTGTTTGTGGTAGATATTACAGTATCACTATCGCTAACAACAATATTGTTTGGATGCATATTTAAAATTTTGCCTGATGCAAAAATTAAGTGGAAAGATGTAACAATTGGAGCATTTATTACGGCCTGTTTATTTGTATTAGGCAAATATGGTATTGGCTTTTACCTTGGCAGCAGTAGCATAGGTAATATTTATGGTGCAGCAGGATCTATAATGATTTTTATGATTTGGGTATATTATAGTTCTGCTATATTGTATGTTGGGGCTATATTTACAAAAGTATATGCTAGTAATTATGGAGGCAAAATAAACCCAACCAATTACTCCGAATGGATTAAGGTTGAAGAAATTCCACAAAAAGAGGTTTTTGTGAAAGAAGTGTAAATTAAAAATTATCAAATTCCATAAAGGAAACTAACAAAAAATGAAAAAAAAGATTTTAATTATTGATGATGATGTTGATATGTGTTTATTGCTTAGCAAATTTTTAGCAAGAAATGGGTACGAAGTATTAACAGCAGCATCAGCAGCTAAAGGTATAGCAAAATTTAATGAAGAAAATGTAGATATAGTTATTTGTGATTATAGGCTTGGAGATAAAGATGGCAAGGATGTTTTATTAGAAATAAAAGCCATATCGCCAAGCACAATTGTACTTATTATTACAGGCTACTCCGATATTAAAACAGCGGTAGATGTGATAAAACTTGGAGCATTTGATTATATAACAAAACCATTAATACCTGATGAAGTACTTACGGTATTAAATAATGCATTGGAGCAACCATTAGTAAATGGTTCAATATTAACGGTAAATAGTGATACTGCAACATCTATTGGTCATAATAAAACTATAACAGAAAAAAAACCTTATGGAAATGGGGAGTTTTTGGTTGGAGAAGCTAGCACAACAAAAGATTTATACAAGCAAATAGAAATTGTATCCCCAACTAATTACAGCATAATTTTGTATGGCGAAAGTGGCACAGGTAAAGAAGTAATTGCCAAAACAATTCATAATTTAAGTGATAGGGCAAATAAGCCTTTTATTGCTATGGATTGTGGTACATTATCTAAAGAATTGTCTGGCAGTGAGCTTTTTGGTCATGTAAAAGGAGCTTTTACAGGTGCATTAACTGATAAGGAAGGGCATTTTGAATTAGCCAACGGTGGAACGTTATTTTTAGATGAAGTAGCTAATTTAACCTACGATGTACAGGCATCTTTACTAAGAGTAATACAAGAAAGAAAATATAAAAGAGTAGGTGGCAATAAAGAAATGCCTGTAGATGTACGAATTATTGTAGCAAGCAATGAAAACTTGCAAGAAGCTTATAGAAAAGGAAAATTTAGAGAAGACTTATATCACAGGTTCAATGAATTTTCTATAAACTTACCACCATTAAGAGATAGAAAAAAAGATATTCCATTATTTGCTGATTTCTTTTTAAATAAAGCAAAAACAGAGCTTAACAGATCATTAGAGGGTTTTGAAGATGATGTTTTACAAATGTTTATTACCTATGCATGGCCAGGTAATTTAAGAGAATTTAGAAACGTAGTAAGAAGATCTGTTTTACTAACACAAACAGGAAAAGTAAATGCAAAAACTTTGCCTTGGGAAATAACTAATTCAACAAGTAATACAAAACTTGCTAATCCACCTGCATTTGCTCATAGGTATGAAGATGAAGTGGCACAAACAACAACTTCTACAACTGCTATTCAAAGCAATACAGCTCAAATGTATGATTTAAAAGATGCAGCTTCTAAAGCTGAGTATGAAGCAATTATGAGTGTACTTAAACAAGTTAATTTTAATAAAACTAAAGCTGCCGAAATTTTAAAAATAGATCGTAAAACCTTGTACAATAAAATTAAGGGGTTTGAAGATTTAGACGTTTAGTTATAAAAGAGTAATTATTTATAAAAGAGGTTGTTTCATTAAATGAGGGAGCCTCTTTTTAAGTAATATTCAAAATTTTTAGATACTTAAATAGGAATTGATACCGAAGTGAAATAGCATTTAGTTAAAAGGTTTTTGCTTTCGGTATAATACCTTCTATGATTTAATGTTGTGCCTTTGGCATAAACAATTAATCACCTTGGTGTAAATTACCACTTTTCTTCATCAAAAAAGTTAGAATTTTTATTTTTAAATTTTGCTCTTGATGCTGCTTTTTCAACATGCCGTTGTACAAATAGTGCAGCAATTAATTTACCAGCATCTTCATTTTTATTTTGTTGTAATAAAGTATTTAATTTTTTTTCATCAATATCTGCTCTGTATAAAATAGATATTAATTTATCAAAATTGTTTACAATCAGCTTATTAATATTATCTGCTAACAATTGCATAAAATTAGTATCATTGGCTTGTAGGCCAAATTGTGTATTTACTATTTGTACAATATTATTGTTCATACTTTATTGAAATTTTTCTAACACTCCCAATGCAAATAAAGCAAAATCATATTTAGATGGATCTTTTTCATCTAAAGTTTTCATAGCATTTGTAAGCTCTACCACTGCTTGCCAATCAGTTTGAGTACGTTGCAAAATATTAAAATGCCGTGCTACTCTTGCCACATGCAAATCTAACGGTACCATTAGTTGGCTGGGTTTAATGGTTTTCCAAATGCCAAAATCCACACCTTTGTTATCCTGCCTAACCATCCAACGCAGGTACATACACAAGCGTTTGCAGGTAGCTTTTTTTGAAGGGCTTGCAATGTGCTTTAGCGTTCGTTTTGGTACATCTTTCAAACTAAAAAAGTATGTGTAAAAACCATTTAGTGCACTCTCAATATTACTAGCGGTAGGCAGTAAAAATTGTGTAAATGCGGTTTCTAAACTTTTATGATGAGAATAGTGAAACTTAAAGAAATCAATAAAATAATATAAATCAGTAGGGTTAAAAGTACGGTGCTTAAATTGAAGTAGTTTTTTTAAATCAGCATCAGTATGATGCAAGCAAAATTGATGAGGATCATTATCCATTAACTGCAACAAGGCTTTGCTTTTATTTATAATAGTAGTACGGTTGCCCCAAGCAAATATTGCAGCAAAAAAACCAGCTATCTCAATATCTTGCTTCTTAGTAAATTGGTGTGGTACACAAATAGGATCTGGCAAAATAAAAAAAGGTTGATTATATTCATCAACCTTTTTATTTAAGAATTGTACTAATTGTTTGTTCACTTGTTTTTATAAATTTTTTCACCACTGAGAAAAAAGTTAAAAAAGTTTTGGCAGAGTGTTTTAAAAATTATTGACTATTCTTTTAAACCCTTCTTTTTTTAATAAGGTGTTATTAAAATTTATTAAATACCCTAAACTTCTATTATACAATTTTAAATAGGTAATTATTTGTGAAACAATAATGGGGTTTATACGTTAACAAGATTTAATTTCATGATTACCTGATTTTCTACAAGTAAATCAATTTCATATGCTTTACCTTATGGCACATCTTTGTAGATCAATTCTACAGGTACTCTAAATTTCACTAACAAACCTCTTGATTCTAATTCTCTTTGTAAAGAAATTTGATACGTAAATTTTAACAAACCTGCTCCTAATTCTCCATGGACAGTATAGAGGCATCAAGTTTAATTCCACCAATTCTGTTTAAATTATACATTCTCCATTATTAAAATATTAGCTCTGCGTAAACTCTGCAATCTCATTTATCTGCGGTGAACCTTAGCCTATTGCCATATTCAAATCATCAATTAAATCTTCAGCATCTTCAATACCCACACTTAATCTTATTAAGCCATCTGCAAGTCCATTTTTAATTCTTTCTGCCCTTGGTATGCTTGCATGCGTCATACTTGCTGGGTGGTTTATTAAACTTTCAACACCACCAAGACTTTCTGCAAGTGCAAATAATTTGGTGGATGACAATACTTTTGTGGCAGCTTCTATGCTATCATCTTTTAAAATAAAACTCATCATCCCTCCAAAATCTCTCATTTGCTTTTTTGCAATATTATGGTTGGGATGGTCTTCAAAACCACACCAATATACCCTTTCTACCTTTGGGTGGTTACGTAAAAAATGGGCTATTGTTTTACCATTTTCACAATGCTGTCTCATACGTACGTGTAAAGTTTTAATACCTCTCAACACTAAAAAACAATCCATAGGGCCAGGCACTGCACCACAACTTTTTTGTATAAAGTATAATTGATCTCTTAAAGCATCATCATTTATTATTAAAGCCCCTTGTATAACATCGCTATGGCCTCCAAGGTATTTTGTGGCTGAGTGCATTACTATATCTGCTCCCAAATCTAGGGGGTTTTGTAAGTATGGCGATGCAAAAGTATTATCTACACAAAGCCAAGCTCCAGCTGCTTTTGATATGGTTGCAACTGCTGCAATATCTGTAATGTTCATTAAAGGATTTGTAGGCGTTTCTATCCAAATTAATTTTGTATTTGCTGTTACTGCATTTTTTACATTTTCAACATTAGTAGTATCAACATAAATAAATTTGATTCCGTATTTTTCAAAAATTTTAGTAAACAATCTATATGTACCACCGTACATATCATTAGCTGCAATCACTTCATCTCCAGGGTTTAATAATTTTATAACGGCATCTGTAGCTGCTACTCCGCTTCCAAAAGCTAGGCCGTGTTTACCATTTTCAATTGTAGCCAATGCATCTTCTAATGCTTTACGAGTAGGGTTTTGGCTACGAGCATACTCATACCCTTGGTTTACACCAGGTGCTGCTTGTACATAGGTACTTGTTTGGTAAATAGGTGTCATTATTGCACCTGTACTAGGATCAGGTACTGTACCAGCATGTATAAATTTTGTACCTATTTTATGTGTATTGTTGCTCATGTGAATGGTTTAAAATGTTTTGCAAAAGTAGCCAATACGGTTTAAAATGTATTAATGAATAATTAAACTTTTTTTACGAAGAAATGCTTAAAACAAGTATTGGTTTTTTAATATTTTTAAAAGATTCAAACTTTTATAAAAATTCCAAAT
>JANMAV010000055.1:0-4388 GCA_031360055.1 Ferruginibacter sp. | reverse complement strand
GAGGTAGTTATAAAATTTGCAGGAGATAGTGGCGATGGTATGCAACTTACCGGTACACAGTTTACAAATAATAGCGCCATGCTAGGGCTTGATTTAGCAACTTTCCCTGATTTTCCAGCAGAAATAAGAGCCCCAATAGGTACATTACCTGGCGTTAGTGGGTTTCAATTAAGATTTAGTAGCGATAGGATATTTACTCCCGGAGATGAATGTGATGTGCTGGTAGCTATGAACGCAGCAGCTTTAAAAGTTAACTTAAAGGGATTAAAAAAAGCAGGTAAAATTATTGCAAATACGGATGGTTTTGATAGTAAAAATTTACGTTTAGCCAACTATCCTGAGGGTATTAACCCATTAGATGATCATAGCTTAGATGGGTATGAATTAATAAAAATGGATGTTACCAAAATGACCCGGGAGGCTTTGAAGGACATTACCATGGGAACTAAGGAAAAAGACCGTGCAAAAAATATGTTTGTACTAGGTTTTTTATATTGGATGTATAACCGTAGCATGGATAATACCATACAATTTCTTACAGAAAAATTTGGAAAAAAACCTGAGATTTTAGATAGTAACGTAAAAGCATTGCAAAGTGGATATAATTTTGGTGACACTACGGAAACATTTTCGGCTAGATACTCCGTACAAAAAGCCATAATGGAGCCTGGTACCTATCGCAGCATGATGGGTAACCAAGCATTGAGCTATGGTTTAATAGCAGCATCACAAAAAAGTGGTTTGCCAATTTTCTTAGGTAGTTATCCCATTACGCCAGCATCAGATATTTTGCATGAGCTGAGTAGGCATAAGGCTTTTGGAGTAAAAACTTTTCAAGCCGAAGATGAAATTGCAGCAATAACAAGTGCCATAGGGGCTAGTTATGGTGGGTTGTTAGGCATTACCACCACTAGTGGGCCTGGTATGGCTTTAAAAGCTGAGGCTATGGGTTTAGCGGTAATGTTAGAAATACCATTGCTTATTATAAATGTACAAAGAGGTGGCCCAAGCACAGGTTTACCCACAAAAACAGAACAGAGCGATTTAATGCAAGCATATTATGGTCGTAATGGAGAGTGCCCAATGCCTATCATTGCAGCAAGTACCCCTACTGATTGCTTTGATGTAGCTTTTGAAGCGGTTAAATTAGCCGTGCAACACATGACCCCGGTAATTTTACTAAGCGATGGTTATATTGCAAATGGTGCTGAGCCTTGGAAGTTTCCTCAGGCTGCAGATTTACCCGAAATTGCTACCGGTTTTAAAACTCAACTTGGAGACCATGAAGAAAAATTTCAACCATACCTTAGAGATGAAAAATTAGTACGCCCTTGGGTAATACCGGGTACACCGGGTATGGAGCATCGCATTGGTGGGCTAGAAAAACAAAACATAACTGGTAATATTAGCTACGACCCTGAGAACCATCAATTGATGGTAAAAATTAGGCAGGAAAAAATTGATAAAATTGCAGATTTTATTCCAGAACAGAAATTAGATAGTGGCCCAGAAAAAGGTAAGGTTTTAGTAATTGGCTGGGGCAGTACTTATGGCTCACTTAAAAGTGCTTGTGCCGAGCTACAAGCTACAGGTGCATCTATAGCACATGCACATATAAGGCATATGAGGCCTTTCCCAAAAAACTTGGGGGATATTATTAAGAATTATGATAAAGTACTTATACCAGAGCTAAATAATGGGCAGTTAATAAAAATAATTAGAGATGTATATATGGTAGATGCTGAAGGCTACAATAAAATAATGGGTATTCCATTTACAAAAACTGAACTTATTAATAAAATGAAAGAAATGTTGGAGGGGTAATGTTGAAGAGTTGGGGAGGATGGTTTAGGGTTTAGACGTTTAAAGGGTTAGTTTGGCAACCGCAAATTACCAATTGATTTATGCCAATTACTACCAGTTTTTTCGTATTTATCGTTGTTTAGTTACCGTATTAACGGTGAAGCTGTGTGAAAAACGGTTGAAGTTTTTTAAATTTTACTTTGTACTTCTTAATTACCTTCTGCCTTTGTTATTAAAAATAATATTTATTTGTGTGCAAAATAATAAAAAGCTGCCCAATATGAGCAGCTTTTTAATGCAAATAATTTTATGCTTTTTCAAAACGTTCAGCTACTGCATCCCAATTTACTACGTTCCAAAAGGCTTCTAAATAGGCTGGTCTTTTGTTTTGGTATTTTAAATAGTAAGCATGTTCCCACACATCGCAGCCTAATATTGGTGTACCTTTAACCTCAGCTACATCCATCAAAGGGTTATCTTGGTTTGGTGTAGATGATACAGCAAGTTTACCACCTGCAACAATTAGCCATGCCCAGCCACTACCAAAACGTGTAGTACCAGCTGCATTAAATTTTTCTTTAAAAGTCTCAAAGCTTCCAAAAGCTGCATCAATAGCTTCAGCTAATTTACCTGTTGGTTTGCCTCCGTTGTTTACTTTTAATGAATCCCAAAAAAAAGTATGATTCCAATGCCCACCACCATTGTTACGTACGGCAGGGCTTATGCTACCGGCTGCTTTTACCAACTCATCAATACTTTTATTTTCAATTTCAGTTCCAGCTACTGCTTTGTTTAAATTATCTACATAAGCTTGGTGGTGCTTATCATGATGTATGTGCATGGTTTCGGTATCAATATGGGGTTCTAATGCTTCGTATGCATACGGTAGCGGTGCTAATGTAAATGCCATTGTTATAAATATTTAAAAGTTTAAAAAATATATGCAGCAAAATTAAAGCCTAATTTTTAAATATGGCATATTATCATTTTGGTAACTGTTTTCTTAATAAATACTTTTTTCGCTTTAATACATATTTATCAGCCTCAGTTTGCCAAGTGCTTGAAGTTATAGCAATGAAAAATAAAAAAAACACTATAATAAACTCAATAATTACGGTATATAAATTGTATTTGCCGAGTGTAATGTTTCCATTATCATATACAAGTATTATGCTATTATTATGTAGGTATTGTACAATTACGGTATCGCCAATTTGTATAGTACTACAATCCAAATACAATTTTTTTACAGGCTCAAATTGTATGGGTAACTCTACAGTGGCATAATCTCTACCCCTAGTTGATTGGTGCTTTGCTACAACTATTGCTGGTAATAATTTGCCGTTTTTTTTAATGTTCAAGGCAGTAATATGTTGTAATAAGTGTACACTCGTAAAGTATAACATAAGCAATGCAAATAGGCTAAAGCCAGTATGTATATTGTAAGTTTTATTGGTAAATTTTATTTTCATTTATAAATTTTTCTTAACCATGGTTTGTGTCTTCACAAACTATTCTTTGTTCTCTTCCATTGTTTGTGCCTTCACAAACTATTCTTCAACTAGTGCAGATTGTGCTTTAACCAACAACGGTTATAAATATTTTTGAATGTTGTGCAAGAGATAGTATACGGCCTACAGAAGTCGCTGTGCAAGCGGAGAGACTATCAAGCAAGGTTATGTGAAAAGCTTGGGCTAAAATGCCCTTGTTTACTCGGCTGGATATTTTAAAAATAGGTTATTAGTTTGCAAGGCAGTTGCAATAAAAGTATAAAGCTATTTTTCTTTAGTGAAATATTGATTAAATAAAAAACAGGTAATACTTACAATTTCCTTATCAAGTCTAAGTATTATTTTACTTTTATCAATAGTTAGTTTGAAATGTTTTTTATTAGTGATGTATTTTTCAATTCCCTTAATTTCTATTGGACTATCAACGATTTTTAATTGTTGGTAAATTTTTCTAAAATCTTTTTGGAACGCAACAGGACATTTTTCAAGTTGAAAAAGAAAAAATTCTGATATATTTACTTCCATTTCATACGTTTTTCAAATTCTTCAGCTGTGTACATTTTACCGTTTATATGTTCATCAGATATTGAAATTTCTGTAGCTTCTCTTAAATAAGTTTCAACTTCTCCAGTAGTTGTAGTTAGTGTTTTTATTAACAAATCTAACTCATCTTCATTCCAATTGCAGCGTTGCTTTTTTACAGAAAAGTTTGCAGGTTGCATACCTAAGCGTTTTGCGATATAGTCATTTCTATAACCACTTATTTTAATTAGTTGTGGTATAGACTGCTTTAATTTCTTATAATTATTAATAACATTGTTCATAAAAGTTGTTTTTTTTAATTAGTGAATGTTGTGCATTTACATAACAAAAATACCAATAATTATTTAAATAGTATAATATTAATAATAGGAAAATTTTCACAAAGCACCGGCTTGGTTCGTGCCTTCACCATAACTGTTCGGAAGATATTTTTATGTTATTAACGTGTGTTGATAAGATTAGTTAGCTAATTTTTAAAAGTATTAAGTTCTTTGATAATAAAATTGATATGGATTATGCTAGTCGTCTTCT
>JANMAV010000280.1:0-8805 GCA_031360055.1 Ferruginibacter sp. | reverse complement strand
TTACCTATTACAACTATTGGTATTTGTAAAGTAGATTTTAATTGATGTAATGCTTTTACAACGGAGAACAAATTTTTACGTTCAATTATTGATCCAACGCTCAAAAAATATTCATCAGGCAAATTATACAAGTGCTTAATGGCATTTTTATTTTCAATACTTACAACATCTCTAAAAATTGGATCACAACTTTGATAACACACTTCAATTTTAGCGGCATTTACAGCACAAAAATTTATAACATCCAACTTAGTTTGCTGGCTTATAGTAATTATTTTGTTTGCATGCTTGCATGCATATCTGTATTTTTTTTTGTACAAATAACCATTAATTATAGAAAACTGCTTTGGGTAACGCTCCACAATTAAATCATGCATGGTTACTACAGTTTTAATTGTTGTTTTGTGTATACCAAAAGGCAACTCATGGCTAAGCCCATGGTACAAATCGATATTGTTTTTTACTAAATCAGAAACTATCCAACTACTACGCCAAAAGGCCTTAAATAGTTTATTAATGATTGTTGCAGGAAAAAAAGAAATTATATTTTTATACTTTTTTGATTCAAATTTCTTAGTTTTTTTAGGTGCAAATAAATAATATACATTATCAGTAAACATATTAGCTAACGCATGTATCAATGTACGGCTGTAGTGGCCTAAGCCTGTACCATTTTGATATAATCTTTTTGCATCGTAACCAATTTTCATACACACAAACTATTTAGGCTGTAAATTATGAAATACTTGTACATTTTATTACCATTTAAAAAATAAGATATTGTAATTATTAACTTTTTATTTTGCTATTAATGTATACTTTTAAATACTAAACTTTAATAACTACTTTACAAACTAAAAATTAAAATTATGAAAACTATTAAAAGTTTTTTCATTTTCTGTTCTCTTTCAGTCTTACTAATTTCTTGTGGTAAAGATGATACAACAAGTACTACAGCAACAATATCAACAGCAGCAATCATATCTACAGCTACAAGTGGTAATTGGAGAATAACCTACTATTATGATACAGACCATGAAGAAACAACAAATTATAGTGGTTACGTGTTTACTTTTTCAGCAAACAATGTAGTAACAGCTGTTAAAAATGGCCAAACAGTTTCAGGAACTTGGGGTACAAGAATTGATGACTCAAAAACTAAATTAGATCTAAATTTTACAACACCAACAGTATTTGTTGAATTAAGTGATGATTGGCATGTAATAGAAAGAACTGACACTAAAGTAAAATTGCAAGATGTAAGTGGTGGTAATGGAGGTACAGATTATTTGACTTTTGAAAAAAACTAAATACAATTATGAATAAAAAAGTGGAAAGCCAAAAGCCTTCCACTTTTTTATTGCCTATTTTTGTAAAAAAAATAAAAAATGCAAAATTTAATAGCCGCCGCTTGGGCAAATAGAGATTTATTAAAAGAGGAAGATTATAAAAATGCAGTTAGAGAAGTTATAGAAAAAGTAGATAAAGGAATGCTAAGAACAGCAGAACCCGTAGATGGAGGTTGGCAAGTAAATGAATGGGTAAAGCAGGCTATTTTATTATATTTTGGCATACAACAAATGAAAACATATACCTTAGAACCATTTGAGTTTTATGATAAAATGTTGTTGAAAAAAGATTATGCTGCATTAGGAGTTAGGGCTGTACCCCATGCTGTAGCTAGGTATGGTGCTTATTTAGCAAAAAATGTGGTACTAATGCCATCTTATGTAAATATAGGTGCTTATGTAGATGAAGGTACCATGGTAGATACTTGGGCAACTGTTGGCAGCTGTGCACAAATAGGCAAAAATGTACACCTTAGTGGTGGCGTAGGTATTGGTGGTGTATTAGAACCATTACAAGCTAGCCCGGTAATTATAGAAGATGGATGCTTTATTGGAAGTAGGTGTATTGTGGTAGAAGGCGTAAGGGTACAAAAAGAAGCAGTACTTGGAGCAAATGTTGTGCTTACACAATCTACCAAAATTATAGATGTAACTGGTGTTGAACCTATAGAAACTAAAGGCATTGTACCCGAAAGAAGTGTAGTAATACCAGGCAGTTACAGCAAAGAGTTTCCTGCAGGTACATACAATGTACCTTGTGCATTAATTATAGGTAAACGCAAACCTAGTACTGATTTAAAAACTAGTTTGAATGATGCGTTGAGAGATTTTAATGTGGCGGTGTAAGGGGTTGATGAAGGTGTTAGGCAGAGGAGGATTGCTGATTTTTTAATTGTTTGCACCAAGGAGGATTATTGATTATTGATTGTTTTTAAGTTAACGTATCTTGCATTAATAGCAATTAATTTTATTGAATTAATTTATCATTTAATATTCTTTGCTCTTTGCTAACAGCCTTTTGCTCCAGTAGAATTACTTAACTAACTGCTGCCATAAACTTACAAGAGCAACTGCATTTTACTTATATTGCCAAACTAAAATAATTGCATGCTACAAAACGAAAAACAATTTAAGCCTTCCTTAGGCTTGTTTGATGCTACCATGATTGTAGCAGGCTCTATGATTGGCTCGGGTATATTTATAGTAAGTGCAGATATTACCCGTAATGTAGGCAGTGCAGGCTGGCTAATAGCAATATGGCTGCTAACCGGTTTTATGACACTTACCGCCGCCCTCAGCTATGGCGAACTTAGTGCTATGTACCCAAAAGCCGGTGGGCAATATGTTTATTTAAAAGAAGCTTTTAATCCCTTAGCTGGTTTTTTATACGGCTGGAGTTTTTTTATGGTTATACAAACTGCTACAATAGCCGCTGTGGGTGTGGCGTTTAGCAAATTCATTGCTTATCTAGTACCAGAGCTTGGCAACAATTATTATTTATTTAGTGTACTTGGTTTAAAAATACATGCTGGTCAGTTGTTAGCAATAGGCATAATTACGTTACTTACCTACATAAACTCTCGTGGGGTAAAAGAGGGTAAAATTATACAAACTATATTTACTAGTGCAAAATTGCTTGCTTTATTTGGGTTAATAATATTTGGCTTTGTGCTAGTAAAAGATAGTTATTGGAGCCAAAATATGGCAACAGGCTTTAATGCTATGCAAGATTTTGGGGTAGATGATAAAGGAGTAACGCCAACTTTTTGGAAAGGTATTGGTGGAGCTACTTTAATTGGTGCAATAGCTGCTGCTATGGTAGGTTCAATATTTAGTAGCGATGCTTGGAATAACGTAACCTTTATTGCTGGCGAAATAAAAAATCCACAAAAAAACATAGGCTTAAGTTTATTTTTAGGCACATTGATAGTAACTATTATTTACGTTTGTGCCAACCTTATGTACTTAAATGTGTTACCCATAAGCGATATTGCTTTTAGTGTAGATGATAGGGTGGCTGTAGCTGCCGCCAACAAAATTTTTCCAGCATTTGGTACTATAGTTATTGCATTACTTATTATGGTATCTACCTTTGGTTGTAACAACGGGCTTATACTTGCAGGGGCAAGGGTGTATCACACCATGGCAAACGATGGGTTGTTTTTTAAACAAGCAGGCTCATTAAATAAAGCAGGTGTGCCAGCTTACGCCTTATGGATACAGTGTGCCGTAGCAGCAGCTTGGTGCCTTAGCGGTAAATATGGCGATTTGTTAGATATGATTTCGTTTGTAGTAGTAATGTTTTATGTGCTTACCATTATTGGCATTTTTATTTTACGTAAAAATAAACCCGATATTATTAGACCATACAAAGCATTTGGTTACCCTATTTTACCTGCTTTATATATAATTTTAGGAACTGCTTTTTGTGTGTTACTTACCATATATAAGCCAAAATTTGTATGGCCAGGTTTAATTATAGTAGCCATTGGTGTGCCCATTTATTATTTAGTTACTGCAAAAAAAGCAAAAAATTAAATTCTACATAATATGGATTTTGATGCCCTTTTTAACAACTTTAATACCCTACATATTGGAGTAATTGGAGATGTAATGTTGGATACGTATTGGTGGGGTAAGGTTGACAGAATATCGCCAGAGGCACCAGTACCCGTTGTAGCTGTTGTAAAAAAGGAACAAAGAATTGGTGGTGCAGGTAATGTGGCTTTAAACTTAGCATCGTTAGGAGCAAATGTTTCTGTTATTAGCCTTACAGGCAACGATGATGAGGGCAAACAACTTACACAATTACTTGCTGATAATAAAATACAAACAGAATACATAGCAGAAAGTACTGATAGAATTACCACAAATAAAATTAGAATAATAAGCCGTAACCAGCACATGATGAGGTTAGATGCTGAGGTTACAACAACCCTTACCGAAGCTGAAGAAAAATTGCTGCTCCATAATTTTACAGAGTATGTACAAACAAAAAAACCAACCTTAGTAATTTTAGAAGATTACAATAAAGGTTTATTAAGCCCAACTGCCATAAAAAAAGTTATACAAATTTGTAAAGAAAATGGGGTACTAACAGCTGTAGATCCAAAACGTAAAAACTTTTTTGAATACAAAGGAGTAGATATTTTTAAGCCAAATTTACAAGAAGCTTTTGATGGATTAAATTTATTGCAAGTTCCAGTAAATATTACTCAGTTAAATGAGATGCACTGTGCTATGCATGCAAAATTGAATCATCAAATTTCATTTATTACTTTATCAGAAAAAGGGGTTTATTACAGTACCAGTACAGAATCTAAACTAATACCAACACATATACGTAACATTGCAGATGTAAGTGGCGCAGGCGATACAGTAATTGCTGTGGCAGGGCTGGTGTATGCAGCAACAAAAAATGTAAAATTAATGGCAGAAATAGCCAATATTGCCGGTGGTTTAGTTTGTGAGCATGTAGGTACAGTAGCTATAAATAAAGCAACCTTATTAGAGGAGTGTAAAGTTTTATTGTTTTAGTAAAATATTCTACATAAAATTTTACGAATATGCAAAACTTATTTGTGTGTAAAAGAGACTAAACTAAAATAAAATACTTAATTTACCTACGCCGTTTCGCCCATGGCAGCTAGTTTCATTTGGGTAGCTGTGCTATGGCCTAGGTATATATCAATTCTTTTTTCAACCCAATAAATAAGAGGAGTAAGCAATATAGCAACTACAAACTTGTATGCATAATTTACTGCACAAATGGCTAGTACTTTTTGTATAGTCCAACCTTGCCCAATATAAAAAGCAATAAATAATACAATAAAGCTATCTACCAATTGAGATACCAATGTAGAACCTGTGGCTCTTAACCAAACCTTTTTTTGCCCAGTAATTTTTTTAATTTTGTGAAACACAGTTACATCAACTAGCTGGCTTACAAAAAAAGCTATTATACTTCCAATAATAATCCACAAACCTTGGCCAAATACAGCATTAAATGCTAGGCTCATATTTGGAACACCTTTGGTTACTTGGGTTGTAAACCAAAAGTTAGCAGCAGGCACACCCATTGCCATATAAAACATTAAAAATGCGTAAGCAATTAAACTAATAGCTATTAGAGATATACGCCTAACAGCTTTGGGGCCATAATATTCGTTTACAATATCGGTAATTATAAATTCCAACGGCCATAAAAGTACACCACAAGTTAAACTTATGGCTAAGCCACTTTCGCCCAACAACGTAAAATTTAGGGGAGTAGCCCCAAACAGTTTTTCTAAAGAAAAAATTTTACCCCCAATACATTCAGCAATAATTGCATTGGCAACAAAAAAGCTGGTTATATAAATAAATAATTTGGTGGGCTTATTGCTTAAAATGTGTTGCAACATAATTTAATTTTATTTTCAAAATGTAAATTTTATTGGTGCAAAAAAAACATTTATTTTTTCAAAATAAATGTGTGCCAAAATTGAATTGGCAATAATAAAATATTAAACCATTTGTAATATTTATGTATTAAAATTGGTTTTTTTTGTACAGCTTTTACAAACAAAATAGTTACGAAGATTGTATTTAAAATTATGGCTACTATTAATCCTAATATAACAATTGTTGCCTCTACCGCTGGTAATGGAATGATATTATCTTTAGAAGCATTGCTGTGCAAAGGCATTTCAATAACCCTTAGTATAGCAGCAATTACAAAACAAATATTACAGATTATAACAAATTTTGTAAATAAACGCATGGGTTAATAAATGCCTTAATTTTTAATAATAATTACCCTTTTCCTCTACCCCAGCCAAACCAATCATTACCGTTAGCATACAACATAAGCGATAACAAAATAACCATACCAACAATTTGTGCATACTCCAAAAACTTTTCGTTTGGCTTACGGCCAGTAATCATTTCGTATAATGTAAATACTACATGGCCACCATCTAATGCAGGTATAGGCAATAGGTTCATAAAAGCAAGTGCAATTGAAAAAAAAGCGGTTAGTTTCCAAAATGCTTCCCAATCCCACCCACTACCATCAAAAGCGTTTCCCATTCCTTTAAAGCCACTTACGGCTTTGTAACCTTCAGTTTTTGGATTTAATATAAGTTTAAACTGTTCAATATAATCTCCCAAAGTACTAAATGCTAATTTAACCCCAGCAGGAAAAGCAGCAAAGAAACCATATTCTTTATGTTGAAAATCAATATAACCGAGGCTATCTAGTTGGGCAGCATCTAATTTTGGCATACCTATCTTGCCCATGCTATCTACTTGTACAGGAACAGTTATTACTTGGTCATTTCTACTAACCGAAACTAAAACTTTTGTATTTTTTTTATTTAATAAGTAATCAGATAGCTGATCTACAAATTGAATAGGAACAGAGTCTACGCTTACAATTTTATCAAGATATTGTAACCCAGCTTTTTGTACACCACTATTCAAATTGGCAGGATAACTACCAATAATAGCTGGCTGCCTTAGTGTTAATAAGGGTGATTTGTTTTTCTTTTTTTCAACTAAGTCCCCAATAAATTTTTTCTGAATATTAAAATCAATTTTTTTTCCACCTCTATCTACAGTAATATTTTCTCCTGCACCAAACAATATTTTTTTCTGAATTTCTTCAAAGTATTTAACAGTATCTCCTTTTATGGCTACAATTTTATCGCCATTGCGTAAACCCATGTTATACAGCAAAGAATCGGTAACAGCTATGCCATTTTTTACTGATGCATTGGGTACCTTATCTTCTCCCCACTTCATTAATATACCAGCATATATTAAAAATGCCAACAACACATTTACTGTAACCCCTCCAAGCATTATTATTAAGCGTTGCCAAGCTGGCTTGCTACGAAATTCCCAAGGTTGTGGGGGCTTGTTAAGCTGCTCTTTGTCCATACTCTCATCTACCATGCCTGCTATTTTTACATAACCACCGAGTGGTAACCAACCTATACCATACTCAGTTTCGCCTACTTTCTTTTTAAAAATAGAAAACCAAGGATCAAAAAATAGATAGAATTTTTCAACTCTGCACTTAAACCATTTAGCCGTTATATAATGCCCAAATTCGTGCAATACAACTAATATAGAAAGTGATAATAATAACTGTGCAACTTTAAGCCCCACGCTGCCCCATTCGATTGATAGAAGTTCCATAATAGTTGCCCCCCTTCATCCCCCCGAAGGGTGGAAATGGGTCTCTTATATTTTAAAGGTTATAAATTTAATTTGATGATTTAGTTTTTTATATTTAACTATCCTTGTTTGGCTTATTGTGTTGATTTTGTTTTTCCCCCCTTCGGGGGGATTAAGGGGGGCTTTACATTTTCATAATCCCTGCCGCAAAGTTACGTGCCTCACCA
Source organism: Ferruginibacter sp. (assembly GCA_031360055.1). Taxonomy (GTDB): domain Bacteria; phylum Bacteroidota; class Bacteroidia; order Chitinophagales; family Chitinophagaceae; genus Ferruginibacter. Next base: position 1,067 of record JANMAV010000280.1, on the reverse strand, counting down.
TCGGTTTCAAAATATTGCTCCAAAGTTGGTTTGGCAATAAATGGAATTTGTGCCAATGTTTTTTCAACCACCGCAGTTATATCTAAAAAGCCAATTCTGTTTTTTAAAAATGCCCAAACGGCTATTTCATTGGCAGCATTTAGTACACAAGGCATACTACCACCTTGTTTTAAGGCTTCTATAGCTAGGCCCAGATTTCTAAAAGTTTTATAATCTGGCTCCTCAAAAGTAAGGTTGGGGTATTTTTTAAAATTAAGCCTTGGGTAATCGTTTTTTATACGTTCCGGAAAACCCATTGCATATTGTATGGGTAGTTTCATATCGGGCAGGCCCATTTGTGCTTTCATGCTACCATCTTCAAACTGCACCATGCTATGTATTATGCTTTGTGGGTGCACTACAACTTCAATTTGCTCTGGTTGTAAATTAAATAGCCACTTAGCTTCTATCATTTCTAACCCTTTGTTCATAAGGGTTGCAGAGTCTATAGATATTTTAGCACCCATATTCCAGTTGGGATGTTGCAGTGCATGGTCTCTTTTTACATTTACTAAAAAGTTAGGTTTTTTACCCAAAAATGGACCACCGCTAGCAGTTAGAATAATTTTTTCAACTGGGTTTCTTGTTTCTCCAACTAAGCATTGAAATATGGCTGAATGCTCACTATCTACAGGTATAATGGGAGATCGATATTCTAATGCTAGCTGCATTACAATATCTCCAGCTACAACCAAAGTTTCTTTATTTGCTAAGGCTATAACCTTACCCTTTTTTACTCCTGCCAAGGTTGATTTTAAGCCAGCAAACCCTACTATAGCAGTAAGCATTACATCATACGTATCAAAATCAGCTACTTCCTCTAAGGCATCTTCACCAGCAAAAACTTTTACATCAGTTTTAGCCAATGCTTCTTTTACTGTGGCATAGCGGCTCTCATCGCCTATTACTACTACATTTGGCAAAAATTCCAACGCTTGCTTTATTAGCAATTCGTAATTGGTTTGAGCTGTTAAAATTTCTGCCTCAAGTATATCAGTATTGGCACGTATAACTTCTAAAGCTTGTGT
>JANMAV010000172.1:0-3120 GCA_031360055.1 Ferruginibacter sp. | reverse complement strand
AAATGGTTTTTCTCAAACTAATTATGCAGCCCTAGTTAATCCATTTATTGGCACAGGTGGGCATGGGCACACTTACCCCGGTGCTACTGCACCACATGGCATGGTACAATTAAGCCCAGATACTAGGTTAGAAGGCTGGGATGGTTGTGGCGGTTATCATTATGATGATAAGTATATATATGGATTTTCTCACACTCATTTAAGTGGAACTGGTATTCCTGATTATTGTGATATTTTATTAATGCCTATGTCAGGCTCACCATCGCCAAATAATAAAATATATGGATCCACATTTTCTCATACAAATGAAAAAGCTTGGGCAGGTTATTACAGTGTGTTGCTAGATAAAGGAAATATAAAAACAGAATTTACCACTACTGAAAGAGTAGGGTTTCACCACTACACATTTTCTAATAAAGAAGACAATACGATTATATTAGATTTAAAGCATAGAGATGAAGTGCTTGAATCATTTGTGAAGATAGAAGATAGCGTTACCGTAACTGGGATGAGGCGAAGCAAAAGTTGGGCACAAAACCAATATATTTATTTTGTAATGAAGTTTTCAAAACCAATGATAACTTATGGTGTTTGGCAAAATGATACGCTTTTGCAAAAACAAAATATAGATAGTATTTCAGCTAAAAACCTAAAAGCCTTTTTTAAATTTAATACTGAGATAGATAAAAATATTTATGTAAAAGTTGCATTATCTACCGTAAGTGTGCAAGGTGCAAAAAATAATTTAGAAGCAGAGCTACCTAATTGGGATTTTGAAAAAACTAAATTAGCTGCACAAAATAATTGGAATAAAGAACTTGGAAAAATTGATGTAGATGGAACAAATAAAGAGAAGAAAACCATTTTTTATACTGCCCTTTATCATACAGCTGTGGTGCCATGCATAAATATGGATGTAGATGGTACATACCGTGGTATGGATGATAACATACATGTAGCTAAAGGATTTAAGTATTATTCTGTTTTTAGTCTTTGGGATACTTACCGTGGTGCCCATCCACTATACACAATTATAGATAGAGAACGAACGCTAGATTATATTAATACATTTTTAACCCAATTTAAAGAAGGTGGCAGGCTACCAGTATGGGAGCTTGCAAGCAACGAAACCGATTGTATGATTGGTTACCATTGCATACCAGTAATTGTAGATGCTTACATGAAAGGCATTACAAATTTTGATACTGCTCTTGCATTAAAAGCAATGATTTATAGTGCAAACCTTAACCACTTTGGGCTAAATGCTTATAAGGCAAAAGGTTTGATAGAAAGTGATGATGAACAAGAAAGCACTAGCCGTACTGTGGAATATGCGTATGACGATTGGTGCATTGCTCAATTTGCAAGTGCTATTGGAAATAATGAAGTAGCAAAGGAGTTTGCATTACGAGGGCAATATTATAAAAACCTTCTAAATATAAAAACAGGTTTTATACAACCTCGTAAAAATGGAGATTGGTTAGCCGCTTTTGATCCTAAAGAAGTTAATAATAATTATACTGAAGCCAATGGCTGGCAATACAGTTTTAATTTTGTACAGGATGTTGATGGGTATTTACAACTTACAGGGGGTAAAAAGGCTTTGGAAAAAAAGCTAGATAATTTATTCAATACCACAACCAAAACAACTGGAAGGGAGCAAAGTGATATAACTGGATTAATTGGCCAATATGCACATGGCAATGAGCCCAGCCATCACATTGCTTACTTATATAATTATGCTGATGCAGCATACAAAACACAACAAATTGTACATAAAATTCAAACAGAATTTTACAAAAATGCCCCCGATGGGTTAATAGGTAATGAAGATTGTGGCCAAATGAGTGCTTGGTATGTTTTAAGTGCAATGGGTATTTACCAAGTAACCCCGGGCACAACTTATTACGATATTGGTACGCCATCTTTTAATAAAACAACAATACATAATAGTAACAATACAACCTTTACCATAAATGCTGCTAACTTAAGTGCTGCCAATTTTTATAGAGAGGTTAGGTGTAATTACGAATCGAAAAAAGAGTATTTTTTATTGAAAAATAAAATTGAGTATAACCATATACTTGAAAATGCAAACCTGCTTTTTAGTATGACAAATACTCCACCAAAAACTAAGGTAAATAGAACAGCAGCAAGAATTGTTACCCTAAAAATACCCTTAACTATTAACCCAACAATACAAGGTGGGGTTAGCAGTTTTAGTGACACAAAAAAAGTGGCTATAACAACCCCACAAACCAACACAAGTATTTTTTACACCCTAAACAATATGTTACCAACTGCCAGCAGTATAAAATATACACACCCAATTGAAATAAATAGCAATACTATCATAAAAGCTATAGCTATAAATAATACAAATGGCCAAACTAGTTTTGTAAGCACAGCCAATTACAAAAAAATTACAAACAATTGGTCAGTACAATACAATACCCCATTTGAGCAAATGTACAATGGAGGTGGTAATATGGCTTTAATAGATGGTATTGTAGGAGATGAAAATTGGCGTAAAGGCAATTGGGTTGGGTATCAAAAAAATGATATGGATGTAACCATACAATTAAAAAAACTTACTAAAATCTCATCAATAAGGAGCAATTTTTTGCAAGATGTTGGTGCATGGATAGTAGCTCCCAAACAAGTTGTAGTGCAAGTATCATTGGATGCTGTGCATTACCAAACAATAGCTGATACTGCTAATATTTTGCCAATTACTGATACTAAACCACAGGTAAAAAATGTACAATTTCAATTTGCTGCAACCACGGCAAAGTTTGTAAAAATTATTGCTAAGCAGTATGGTAAATTACCAAATTGGCACGAAAGCCCAGGCGGCGATACCCATTTGTTTGTAGATGAGATAGAGATAAAATAAAAAAAAAGCCCCGAAATATTTCGAGGCTTTGTCTTTTTATAAATTTTAAAAAATTATTATTTCTTATTAGTTCCGTTATCTAATTTACTATGGTATCTACTATAACCAAAGTAAATAACAAAGCCTATTGCCAACCAGCCAATTAAACGTAGCCAGTTAGTCCAGCCGAGGCCATAAATCATTGCAGCACAAACTACAATTCCTAAAATAGGCACCAAAGGTAC
>JANMAV010000046.1:0-5384 GCA_031360055.1 Ferruginibacter sp. | reverse complement strand
CTAAAGAAAATGGAGAATTTAATAAAATTAGTTTTATGGATGCAAACGTAAGAAGAGATCAATTAGCTAAATGGGCAGATGATGAAGAAAAAGAAGCAGAAGCAAAAAGACAACGTAGAGAGGAAGAAAGGCAACAACAAGAAGACGATAGAATTGCTAGAGCTGCAAAAGAAAAACGGGACGCAGAAAAAGCAGCAAAAACTGCAAAAGATATTGAATCATTAACCAATAGTTTGCAACAAATTTTCAAAAAGAAAAATTAGTAACAAAGTTATAATTTATTTAAAATTTTCGCTTCTATAAAATCTCTAAAAATAACATTTGAAAAGCTTGCCTACCGCCTAAACACCCCTTTAAAAGCAGGCCAGCTTGATGATTAATAATTTTTCTCAGTGTAGTTTTTGTTTTGGTTAAGTATGGCAAAGTGTATTTTGCCATACTTTTTTAAAAAGTCAAATTGTTAAGCGAAATCTTGTAAAATAAAAATTCATAACCAACCATTTTTTACCAAATTTTAAACAATTTATATATGAAAAAATATTTTCTAATTGCCTTTATCCTTAACATCTCAATTGTATATGGGCAAGATAATAGTTTTAAGTTTATTGAGAAATTTACAGGCGAAGTAAGGGCAAAAAATATATCTGATAGTTTTAAATTGCCAATACTCATAACCCAAAATAATATTTACTCAATTGGATATTTATGTGTTTCAAAATTAATAGATGGAGATTATGATGAGAGAAATAATAGTGGCAATGTAGATGATAGAAATAAGGATGGAAATGTTTCTGTAAGAAATAAAGGGGGAGCTGTAGAAAATAGAAAAAATAGCGGAGAAACGGAAAAAAGAAAAAATGGAGGGGATATTGATTCTAGAAAATTAGAAGGCAGTGTTTCAAAATTACCTTATTGCAGTAAAGACAATAAGGGGAAATTAATTTTTTATACGAATCAAGAAATCGTTTTAAAAAAATCAAAAATTTATTTCGAAGGCAATTATTTCAATTACAAATATTTTAAAATAGAAAAATTATGAAAAATGTATTTACATGCATGCTAGTTTGTTTAATATTTAACAGCTGTGGGTTAATGATTAAATTAAATGTACCCATTGAAAAAAATAAATTGGTAGGCAATTCAACATTTGAGTTTACCAAACAAAATATAACTGTAAATCCTGATGAAGTATTTTTGCTTTCCAAAATGGGACTAAAAGCAAATGGTTTGGTTTTGAGTAATGAATGGGTAACTGAGGTTATAAAAATACCTTATGCAACAAAACAATTTAAAAAAGGAAAATTTATAAACTATGATGTACTTATAACAAACCCAGCTTATCCAAAAAAGTATTACGGAAAAATTGCATTTTTTAATACATTTAAAAAAGCAGAAGGCAGCTTGGTAACAAAATCAAGAGAAATTAGTATTGATGAAATGTATTTTGATGCAGCTACTAATGGAAGAACAGCAATTATGTATGAATATTCAGTAGATAATACTAATCCACTTTTCCCAAATGCTACAAGTAAAACTCCTACATGGGTTTTATTAATGAGTGATGAACCTATTTTCTAGAAATTACATGAACAAGAATTGTTTACGAACAATCATAACAAAAAATTACTAAATACTACAACAATTGTTTGAGAGCAGCGTGTAGGAATAAAAAAGAGGTTGACAGCAATGTCAGCCTTTTTTGTTTTAATAAATCTATCTGTTTTTACCCATCAACATAGGCACAAAACTAAAGTTCTCAAAAACTTCTTGATCGTAGGTGCCATCAGCATTTTTGGTAAGCCGTAGCATTTGTTGTTCATCGCCTTCGTTTACAGGTATTACCATAAAGCCCCCGGTTTTTAGTTGTTGTATAAGTTTAGGTGGTATAAAAGGAGCTGCGGCAGTAATTATAATTTTATCAAAAGGGGCATAGGTTGGTAAGCCTTCAAAACCATCGCCATAAAAAAATTTTAAAGCTGGGTATTTACTTTTAAACACAAAGTTTTTTGATAAATCAAACAACGTTTTTTGCCTTTCTATAGTAAAAACTTTAACCCCAAGCTCAGCCAATATACTTGCTTGGTAAATGCTACCTGTACCAATTTCAAGCACTTTTTCATTAGGTTTTAGTTGTAGTAGTTGGGTTTGGTATGCTACGGTGTATGGGTGAGATATGGTTTGCCCACTTGCTATAGGAAAAGCCCTGTTCTCGTAAGCAATGTTATCTAATGCACTATCCATAAAATAATGACGTGGCACAGTATTCATTGCTGTTAATACGGCTTCGTTGGTAATACCTTTTTCTCTAAGTATATCTATTAATTTTTTTCGTAAGCCTTTGTGTCGGTAGGTATCTTCATATTTTATCATAGCAGGGCTGCAATATAAAAAAGTTTAGCAGAAGTAAATGAAGTTATGTTTTTTCATACAGCATTACAACGGTAGTAATGAAACAGCGGACTACGTTTTGTATTTTCACACAACGAAACAATGGTTACACCAGTACCGACTTATTCGGTAACGAAACAACGGTTACACAAGTACCTAATTATTCAGTAACGATACAAATTTTAAATTAACCAATCACATTTACAGCAAAGAAAAAGAGTAAGTAGCGTTTACGCAGAGGTAACCCCAATTCCTAATTACTAATTCCCAATTCCAACCTATTAACAATCCAACTAACTAAGCCCCATATCTTTTTCAATTGCAGCTATTTTATCAAGCAATAGTTTTTGTACAGTATAAAACTCAGCAGGAGTACCCAACGGTGTATGTACACTAAAATAAAATTTAATTTTTGGCTCAGTACCGCTTGGCCTGGCAGATATTTTTGTACCATCGGCTAGTTCAAATTGCAACACATTACTTTTTGGCAATTCTATGGTAAAGTCTTCACCGGTTTTAATATTTTTACCTTTTTGTAATTCGTAGTCATAAATTTTTTGTACAGCAATTCCATTAATAGTTTTAGGAGGGTTTTGCCTATACTCTTCCATCATTTTGGCTATTTCTGCTGCACCGTTCATACCCTTTTTGGTAATACTTATTAAGCTTTCTTGGTAAAAGCCATATTGCACATACAAATCAAGTAGCTTTTCAAATAAAGATCTTCCTTTATTTTTTTCGTAGGCTGCCATTTCACAAATTAGCGCTACTGCACTTATGGCATCTTTATCTCTAATTTTATCGCCTATCATTAGGCCAAAACTCTCTTCGCCACCTACTATATAATTTTCTTTTCCTTCTTTTTCTTTTATTAAAGCTGCTATCCATTTAAAACCAGTAAGTACATTATAACAAGCTACAGCATTGGCTTCTGCTATAGCATCTATCATATAGGTTGTTACAATTGTTTTTACAACCATATCATTGGGCTCTGCAATTCCTTTGGCTTTTCTGGCTTCAATCATATAATTAAATGCAAGCAAAGCTGTTTGGTTACCATTAAGCAAAATCCACTCACCTTTATCATTTTTTACACCTATGCCTACCCTATCAGCATCAGGATCCGTACCTAATAAAATATCGGCATCTAAAGCGGTAGCCTTTGCCAAACCAATGCTCATAGTTTCTTTCTCTTCGGGGTTTGGATAAATTACTGTAGGAAAATTACCATCTGGCGTACTTTGCTCCTCTACAATATATACATTAGTAAAACCCAATTGGGCCAATGCCTGTGGCACCAACATAATGCCAGTACCGTGTATAGGTGTATATACAATTTTTAAATCGTGTTGGGCTTCACAAACATCTGGGTATACACTCAAGCCCTTAACCATAGCTAAATACTTATCATCTATTTCTTTTCCTATGCTGGTAATTAAATGCTCCCCACCTGTCCACTTCACATCATCTACACTTGCTATTTTATCTACTTCTTTTATCACATTTTTATCGTGTGGTGGTACCATTTGTGCCCCATCATCCCAGTATGCTTTATAGCCATTATATTCTTTAGGGTTATGGCTTGCCGTGCACACCACACCACCTTTGCAACCAAAAAGCCTTATAGCAAAACTAAGCTCAGGGGTTGGCCTTAAGCTTTCAAATAAATATACTTTTATACCATTTGCAGCAAACACATTGGCGGTAATTTCTGCAAAATCCCTGCTGTTGTTTCTACAATCATGTGCAATAGCCACACTTATACCAGCACCAAAACATTGCAATAAATAATTTGCATAGCCTTGTGTAGCCATGCCAACCGTATATTTGTTCATACGGTTAGTACCAATACCCATTAATCCTCTTAAACCACCCGTACCAAACTCCAAATTTTGGTAAAATGCATCTGCAAGTGCATCAGGATCAGTTTTTTGCAACTCTACAATTCCAGTTTTTGTAGCATCATCATAGTTTCCTTCAAGCCATTTTGCTATATTTTGTTCAATTTTTTGTTGCATAAAAGTTGTTTTAACATCTTAGCAAATATAATATTCGTATTTGATTAAACTTATAAGGACTAATTTTGTTTTTATTCTAAATTGTTACTTAATACCGTATTGTGCAGTTGTTTTTTACTAACAAAATATTTTTATTTATTTCATTACTTTGTGGTAGTTGCATTTGCAGCTATGGGCAAGATGCTGTTATAGCTAATATTACAACTGATACCACCGTTGTAACTGCACCTATTTATTACAAAAATAATATACAAACTAACCTTAGTAAAGATGTTGTAAAACGTAGGGTAAAAACTGTAGCTATTACAAATGTAGCCGGCTATGGTGCAGCAATGGTGGGCCTTTACGCTGCTTGGTATAAAGATTACCCACAAAGTAAATTTCATACTTTTAATGACAATGCTGAGTGGTTAGGCATTGATAAAATTGGCCATGCCTATAGTGCATACGCTGAAAGCAAGGCAAGTATGGAACTATGGAGGTGGACAGGTATAGAACGTAAAAAACGTATTTTAATTGGAGGTTTTAGTGGGGCATTTTACCAAACTGCTATTGAAACGTTAGATGGCTTTAGTAGTGAGTGGGGATGGAGTTGGGGAGATTTTGGAGCAAATATTGCCGGCAGCTCCTTGCTAGTTGCACAAGAGTTTGCTTGGGATGAACAACGTATACAGTTTAAATTTTCATTTCATAAAAAAAGGTATGCTGACCCAACCTTAAATGCACGTAGTGATGAGGAATTTGGAAAAAGCAAACCTGAACGTTTTTTAAAAGATTATAACGGCCAAACATATTGGCTCAGTACCACTTTAAAACCATTTTTTCCTAAAAGTAATATCCCTGCTTGGTTGCAAGTATCAGTTGGTACTGGTGCCGAAGGTATGTTTGGGGCTAGAAGTAACTACGTAATTGATAAAACTGGCCAAGTAAGTTTTAATAGGCCTGATATTAAACGTTATAGGCAGTGGTACTTAGCAC
>JANMAV010000303.1:0-3761 GCA_031360055.1 Ferruginibacter sp. | reverse complement strand
ATGCTATTTTTTGATTTAAAATTTGCTTTGAAAAGATTATAAAACTTGAATGAAAATTCTTTTCAATCAACAGTAATGGTTAACGCATAACGGCTGAAACATTGCACCAGACTAGACGTTGAGCTTGTATTGCTGCTAACGAACAGGGCTTTGTTGCAGGTGTGGAATTAGAATTCCGTCTGCCCGGAACCGCTGCTGAATAAAGATATAAAAATGATGTTAAGAACTAATGCCCAATGTTGCTTGTCCCGCCCGAACCAAAGCTTGGATATGCAGAACTGCTGATTGCTACAACGTCAAGCCACACTTGCACAAAACCCAATGTTGTATGTAGTGCAGGCAAATGGTTTGATTAAAAATTCACACTCAATTTTAAATGGCCGTCAAGTCCTTCGTTAATAATTCTCATTAATGTTGAAAGCCTTATGTCACTATTATTATTTTCAATCCTTGAAATATAATTCTTTGTCGTGCCGCATTTTAATGCAAGTTGCTCTTGAGTTAAATTTTTACTTTTTCTTGCCTCTTCAAGCATTACTCCAAGTTTAAATGTTTCGAACCCTTGCTGATAGTCATCTCTTGTTTTAGTTCCAATTACGCCATACTTTTTGTCAATATGGTCGCCCCAAGAGGATAAATTATTTGTTGCTTTCTGCTTTTTCATTTCTTTAATTTTTTATTTGATTTCTCTTCAATATATTCAGCCATAATAGCTTTTGCCTTCTCAATTTCAGTTTTCGGAGCTCTCGGCGTTTTCTTCTGATAACCATTCATAAGAATAATTAAATTTCCTTCGTCAAAGCAACAAAATATTCTAAAAATATTACTTTGGAATTCAACTCGTATTTCAAAAACTCCATCTCCAACTGTGTCGAAAAAGTTCTGTGGAATAATTTCTAAATTCTTTACCAAGTCAATAACCCAATCTATTTTTTTCTGGGTTTTCTGAGTCTGTTTGTTATAAAAGTCCCAAAAGTAATTTTTGTAAGCAAAGATATTTCTGGGTACTTTTTTAGTCATAATGCAAAGTTACCTATTTAGGTAACAATTCGCAAAATTATATTTTGATTAGGCAGAAGGTTTGAGTTTTAAAATTGCATTACATACAACGGACAGGGCTTGCCGATGTTGGGGGATTTGAAAAACGTCCGCCCGGAACCGCTGTACAAATATAGATGATGATGAAGTTAACAACAAATGCCCACCGATGTTTGTCCTGCCCGAACAACTGCTGCCATGTTGCTGATGATGAAGATAACAACGTCCTGCCCCAATATTGGCAAACCTCATGTTGTACGTTCGTGCTTCTCGTCGGTCTGTGTCGCTACGAATGGCAGAGTGTGTCCCGTGTGTGGGCAAGCAAGCTCTTTTGCAAGGTTGGCTTTGTGTCAGGCTTTGTGTGCCTTGCAAATGTGCTTGTTTTAGCGTGGGTTATTTGATGGTCGCATAAAAATTGAAAAGATTAATCCTGTACCAACGATGACATCAATAATGTTCCATAATTGTCTACCCAAAGCAATTTTAAATAACGGCTGAAATAAGATTGCCAAACAAACATAAATTATAACCTCTCTTTTATGTCCTTGTTCATTTGCGTTGAATGCAAGTATAGCGAAGCCAACCAATGCTCCAAAACGAACGATTTGGAAATAGCCATAAGGCATGTCAGCCAAACATATAAAAAAGAGAATGGCTAATATTACTTTCAATAAAATTTCAATAGTTGGTTTCATTTTTAGACAGTCACGTTTGCTTGACCTTTACTATTTGGAACATTAGTAATAATAACATTACTGTTACCGATTTGTAGTTTTTCGATTTCTTCAAGCTTCCATTTTTCAACAGCCAACTTTGCAATTTCCGCTTGTGCCATTGCAATACTTTCTAAAAGTTCCTTGTTACCTTTTAACTCTGCGTCAAGTTTCAATTTGTTTTTGTCTGTGCTAATTTTTAAGTAAGTATTTATCTCATCATTCCTGTCCGAAATTAATTTCTTCTGTTCAATAAAGTTTTCATATTCAATTCTGTCTAAAACTTCATCATAAGGACCTCGTTTTGAAAGTAGCTTTACTGTAACTGGTGCAGTTTCAAGTAAGACAAAGAGTAACGTAATAATTGCACTTGCCCACCATACTGCATTGCCAAATTTTTTAAGGCTTCCTAATGCTTCTAACCGTGCCAATAAATCTGTACTATTTTTTGCTTTATCCTGATAGTCCGCTTTATCATTACCATAGCTATTTTGTTTGTTTTGAATTTGAGCAGCAATTGTACTTTTTGTTGTTTGTGTTTCGTCCTCTACTTTTTTTACTAAAACAGCTAATTCGGTTTCTCGTTTGGTAATTTGGTCTCCTAAATCTTTAAGACTGCTATTTATTGTTGTCAATTCCCCGTTAAGGCTTCTGTTTTCCGACATTTTATTTCGGGCAATTTGATTGGGCTCATTTTGATAATAAATTTCATCATTCCTATTTCTATGTGCAACCCTCACATAGTTTCTACTAATAATTCCTCTATTTGAAGCAATGGATTGTTCTTTTGTTTCTTTGTCGTTTTCAAGAGGTTTCTTTTTCTCCATCAACTTGGAATATTGTGGGTCAGTTGAAAAGATAGATTGCTTTTTTGTCATTAATTCATCGTCAATACTTTTTAATTGGTCGTTAAACTTCTGAATATCATCTTTAAAAGTTTTATCGAAATTATCGATGTCATTTTGATTTTGTTCTGCCATTTCTTTTGCTATTCGATTTTCAAATAACCTAAGTTCAAGTGGTTTTGATATTGAAATTGCAAGGACTAAGGCAATTAATAACCGAGGTAATGCCATCCAAAATTCCTCTTTGAATTTTCCTGTTTTTTTTATGCTTGAAACAATATAGCGGTCAAGATTGAAAATTATAACTGCCCAAAAGCATCCAAAAGCAATGGATACAGCAATGTTATTAAACACAAAATAAATTGCATACCCACCTGAAACTGCTGCCATCATTGCAGTAAGAAATATTGTTGCACCGATACCGATGAATTTTACTCTTTCCGTTGGGCATTTTTGTAAAATATCTTTATTTGCTCCCGAACAAATTATTAAGAAGTCGCTTATTGTCATTTAGCTGAATTTTTGTTTTATAGTTTTTAGGATTTGTTCAAAGGCATTTGAAATATTTGGAACTCTTGTATGATATTTTGGTTCTATCTCCTTAATTTCTTTTGTAGCTTCCACAAATTGTAAAGTCGAAGATTGAAGCAGAGTAGTATCGAGATTTACAGAAATATTTATATCAGGTTTGCCTATTCTTAGATTTGATAATTGGGTATGATGTGTAAACTGTGGTGCAGGAATAAAGAGTGATTGAATTTGTGGAGTTGGGAAAACCTTAATATCAACTGTTTGTACTATTTCGCCAAAATGTCCAACAGCTTTTAATGTATAAGCGGTGTTTTTTTCAGGTCGTACTTTTATTTCTGATAGAGTTGTTACATCACCAATTCCATTATCAAGTAATACAGTATGAGTTTTTTTGTCAACATCCCAACTGAGTGTAACAGGTATACCATCAACAATTATACTATTATCTGCTGTAAATTTTAAAATCTTTGGCGGAAGCATTAAGCCTTTTATAGCATTTATCCATTGCCTATAGCTTAAACGTAAGTTTGGATTACTGTAGCCTTTGTTGATTGTGTCGGCAAATGCTTTATTTAATTCTGGTGGTATTTGCGTATTGAGTTTGTCAATATACCAATCATACATCCCCGATAAT
>JANMAV010000297.1:0-6703 GCA_031360055.1 Ferruginibacter sp. | reverse complement strand
TTTTGTTCTATTTTTATTCTTAGTCTATTAATATGAGAATTTACAGTATGTTCATATCCTAAAAATTCGTGCCCCCAAATTAAATTTAAGAGCTGCTCCCTACTATAACTTTTACCAGGGTTAGCTGCCATTAAAACTAGCAGTTGGTATTCTTTTGGAGTTAATTCTATTCTATGTTTATTTACAAGTACAATTCTATTATCTGTGTCAATTTGTAAATGTTCATTGTTAATTGAAAGATATTTATCGTTTAATAACAAATCTTTTTTTTGAGATCTTCTAAACAATGCTTTTACCCTTGCTATAAATTCCCTTACACTAAATGGCTTTGTTAAATAATCATCAGCTTCTAATTCCAATCCTAACACCTTATCAATTTCTTCGCTTTTTGCGGTAAGCATTAGTATGGGTAATTGCTTATTTGTTGCCCTTATATGTTTGCAAATTTCAAGTCCATCTAAACTAGGCAGCATAATATCTAATACTAATAAATCCCATTTTTGGGTTTGCAAAAGTTCTAATCCTTTAATACCATCACATTCTTTTGTTACTACACAATCTAAATCGGTTAAGTGTATGTTTAGTAATTCTTGTATATCCTCATCATCTTCTATAACCAATACTCTTTTCATAATTATTTTATTAGGCAAACAAAAATGCAATTTATTTATCACATAAGTATCACAAACAAAAAACGGATGCCGTTTTAAGAGCATCCGTTTTGTTGAAGAGGGGAAATATTTATTTTTGTTCGTTCAAATTCCAACTATAATCTAAATATTCAATTTTAGCATTCGAATTAATTTTTGTGCTTGTAAACTGATTTATAAACTCAATTTTTGATTTTCCAGCAGTTTCAAAATCTCCGCTATACCACTTAAATATTGATGATAATTTTGGATTAGTTGCTGACATTTTATTTTTTTCTGTATCAGCCAAAAATGCTTTTGCTTGTGCAGTTAATTGAGCATCTAATGTTTTAGCTTCGTAAGCTTCATTTAATAATTTAGGGCAACTATAGCTTGCACAATTAATTGCAAAGTGCCTACGTGGATCACTAAATTGTTTTTTCAGAATTTTAAATTCTATAGTATTTAATGTCATTTTTTTGCCATCAATACTAAAAAACTTTTTATCCCATGCTGTGTTCACAAATATGATTGGGTTATTAGCTCCAAGTTCTTTAATACTTTTTACAGGGTAGTTGCTAACTATAAGTTTTACGGTAAATGCGTTATAAGCGTTAATCCAGTATGCAAATTTTTCATCTTTACTCCAACTGTTGGCTGGTGCATTACTGCTTAATTTTTCAAGGTATTTATTTAATGCTAAAGAATCTTTTATAAACCCTTTGTAATCAACAAAACCATCGTTGTTTACATGTTTTTTTAAAAGTGTTGTCCATTCTTGGTGAGCAATTGCTTTGCCCTTACCCTTTGGTACACCTGTAAAGCATGAAGCAAAAAGTATAGCCATTATTACAAGTACAAATAGAGATAAAATTTTCATTATAGTTTTTATTTTTATTAGAAACGTTTGTTTGTGTAGTTTAGTTTTGAAAATCATTTGTTAGCCAATTTTTTAACGGTACGTTTGCCTTTTAAGTAAAAAATATTCGTTCTATTGTCCAATACACAGCAACTGCTGCAATTATAATACTTAGTGGCAGTACTATGTATTTTCTGTAATAAGTTTTTTTACCAAAGGGTAAAGCAAGCACTAAAAAGGCTAACAATATAACAGAAATTTGCCCTAGCTCTACTCCAAGGTTAAACATTAATAAAGAACTTAAATAACTATTTGGAGGCAAACCCAAGTCCGTTAACACACTTGCAAAGCCCATGCCGTGTATTAGGCCAAATACAAAAACTATGGCTATTCTAGTAGGTTTTAGCTTTGCTGAAAATATATTTTCTAAGGCAACATATAATATTGAAAGCGCTATTATTGGCTCCACAATGTTAGTTGGGGGCTTTATTACCCCATAAATGGATAAACCTAAGGTAATAGTATGGGCAACAGTAAATGCAGTGGCTTGCCATAAAATGGGTTTCAGTTTTGGATTTAATAAAAACAAACACAATACAAACAAAATATGATCTATACCTAAAGGTAAAATATGAGTAAAGCCCAATTGTG
The DNA here is from genome assembly GCA_031360055.1 of Ferruginibacter sp. Classification (GTDB taxonomy): domain Bacteria; phylum Bacteroidota; class Bacteroidia; order Chitinophagales; family Chitinophagaceae; genus Ferruginibacter. The sequence continues at coordinate 4,564 of JANMAV010000297.1, read as the reverse complement.
CATATATAATTGCTACATCAGTTTTATTTAATTGGCTCAAATTTGGTGGGTGTGCAAATACAATTTGGCTAACCAGCAACCATAGTATTGACAGAATAATTATGTAATATGATTTACTGTTATTACACAATTTCATTTTAATTTTTTTGAACATACACATTTATAAAGGTGTTCGAAAATACAGAACGTTTTTTTTATAATAAAACTACAATACATTTTAAACTAAACTGTAATGAATGAAAAAGAAAAACGTTGATTAATTTTTAAAAAATCTTTTAATTTTAAGCCATTAATACTAAATAAATATTGTTAGTTACTTTACATGTACTTTAAAAAAATATTTTCAATTTTAATTTTGCAAAAAAAGGTACACCAGGTGTGTAATGCAACTCTTCTACAGGATCAATTTCATTTTTTAAACGACTTTCGGTTGCAAATTGTGCTTCATTCCAATCAATATTAAAAATGTTTTCAAAAGCTATGCCTAGCTCATATTTTGGTTTGCTATAATTAAAGGCAGCATCTAATAAAAAGTAACCTTGTGCTACTATGCTATTATCTTCTTTTGCTGGCCTATCTTGTATATACCGATAACTAACACCTCCATTAAAACCAATATTTTTTTTGTAAAACAAACCACCTGTGCTTGTAGCTGTGGGTGCTAGTGGTATAAAATTTTGGCCTTTAGGCTCACCAATTGCTCTAGGTTTTGTAAAGTTTATATTGGTGTTGGCAAATAAATTTTTACTTATTTGATATCGAGTTATCACATCTATACCCTGCCTTTTACTTTTGCCACTTGGTTCTACAACTCCAGCATCACCTACGTACACAAACTCTTGTTGTAAATACAAATTCCAAGCTGCTACATTTATTAATAGGTTGTTGCTTGGTTTTAAAACAAGCCCAAAATCTACTCCATAAGCTGCAGGTAGCACTTGGCTTACTGTATTATCAGTTATTACTCTACTATCGTTACTGTGAAAACCTTTGCCCGTTTTTACGTACACTTGCACTTTCTTATTTAAGCTGTATTGTACATTTATTTTTGGGCTAAAAATGGATTTGTTTTGCTTTTTTAAATTTTCACTTGTAAGTCTATCAAAATAACCGAAATTAAAATAATCAAAACGCAAACCAGCATCTACAACAAATTTACCTACACTTATTTGTTGCTGAGTAAATGCAAAAGCATTGGCTTCTTTAATATCACCATATTTTTGATAAGCTAAAAATTGGCGTTTTACCACATTGGCCAATTTGCTTCTGTTAGTGGCATCGTACCTTATGCCAAAACCATCCGTTGAGTTTAGAGTTAGGTTACCATAAAATCTTTTTTCTTTTAATTTTGATGAAAAGCCAAATATGTTTCTGGTTTCTGCTTGGTTTATCTCATCTCCATTTATTGGGTCATTTAAAAAGAAAGTAAAGTTTGAATATAAACTAAATAAATAACGACTGTAGTACAATTGGTTTTCTAAAATACTGTTATTTTTTAACTTTGTTACTACAATAGCATTTGCATTATATCTTTCCGTATTACCTCCTTCTGATGGATCTATGCTTCCAAAACGACCAATAGTACCGTCTTTCACGGCTCTATCAGGTATTTGCCCACTTGCATCCCAGTTGCTTTTAAAGGCCGATGCTGATAAAGTTATATCAGTTTTTTTGCTTACTGTAGCATTATATTTTGTGAAAAAATTAAACCGATTAAAATGTTGTTTGTTTTCTGTAGGGCCATCACCATAATAAAATTCTACAGCTGCATAAGCGTTTTGCTTATTCTTATTCTGTTTCAATAAATCTACCATTGCCACTGCACGGTAGCTATTGTAACGCCCTGCCTCAACTTGTACAAAACTGTTAGCAATGCTTTTGTATGTGCCAAAAGCTATATAACCTGCAGTGTTTAAATTACCATGTTCAGTGTAATAGGGGCCTGCACCAAAATCAATATTATTGATGGTTTCTGGTATTATAAAATGAGCATCTGCATAACCTTGTCCATGTGCATGGCTTACCATATTTACCGGCATTCCATCTACACTTACTTTTACATCAGTACCATGATCCACATCAAAACCACGTAAAAATATTTGCTCAGCCTTGCCACCGCCTGCATGCTGTGCAATAAATAAACCTGGCACCAAACGCATTAACTCCTGTGTGGTTTTAACCGGATTTAATGCCAAATCTACTTTTGCAATTGTACTAAATTTCGTTATTCCAGTTGACTGTAGTTTTACATCTTCTAAACTAATTGCATCTGGTTCTAAATCAATTAAAAAAGTTGTTTTACCTTTAGTAGCAATAGTTTTTGCTTTAAAACCAATATGAGAAACTAATAAATTGTTAGGTATTTCATTCACTTTTAATGTAAAATTTCCATACTCATCTGTTACTGTTTTTTGTACAGCATTTGTAGTTGATGATAAAGTAACAATTTCCAGTGGCTGCTTACTAAGTGCATCTACCACCTTACCTGATAATACAATATTTTGGGCTTGTACATTACATAAAAAGAATATAAGAATTAGCGTACTTGCTAACACAAGGCTGCATTTATAATAATTCATAAAAATATTTAAGTAGTTAATGATAAATAGGTGCTTGCTAAACAAATACTTGTTTAGTAGCCAATTTTAAAAAATAGCAAACATGGTTCATGCGGTGCATGAACACTATATTACTTGTTACAAACTACTTAAACTCTTGGTGGGTGATAATGAGAATTGTATATACCAGAATATATATCTGTGGTTAGCGTTAATGAATAGGATTTATTCAATAATGATTGTACCATAACAGCTTCTTTAACTACTGTTTTTATATGATCATTATCTATCTTTTGCTTTTTGGAAGGTGAAGGTACTTTATCTGAATTTTGCTCTTTTACATTTTTTAAAAGTTCTGTATGTACGTGATATTTACCATTTTCAAAGTGCATAGTGGCCATATGTTGGCTATAAAATAAGGCATGTCCTATAACATCGCTTATATATGGCATTATTGGCTTTATCATTACTACGGCATAGCTAGCAAGTACAATATATAATAGAAATTTTTTCAATTGTATTTCTCAATATTATTTTAAAAAATATTAAGCTATTAACTTTTATTTTAAATTTATTAGGGCAACTCTTTTAAGCAACTCAGGGTTTTTACTACCGGTACTTAATGCAGTTGTAGCGTATTGTTTTGCTTTTGCAAAATCGTTTTGGTTATAAGCTATCCATGCCATTTCATTATTTACATCAATATTTTTAGGGCGTACTGCAAATTCTAAATTTGCATATTTTTTTGCACTATCCCACTGGTTAGTTTTTTGAAAAGATTTTGCCAGTTCTAATGATACGGTGTGCTGAGGTGTGTTAGCATCAATTATCAATAATTTTTGAACTTCTTTGTATGCAGCTTGAGCTTTTGCTGTATCTCCCATAGCAGCATATACATCAGCTTTTTGCTCTTCAAAACTTGCTTGTGGCATAATGCTGTTTGCAGAATCTAACAATGCTAATGCTCTCACAAAGTTTTTCTTTTTAGTTTCTACTTTTGCAAGCCCTGCCATACTTGGAGCATAGCTAGGCCTTAAAATTAAATTTTCTGCGTAAGCCGATTCTGCTTTATCTATTTGATTGCTATTAAAATATAAATCGCCTAATATATTTCGGCTCCAACTTTGTGGTTCGCTACCTGGTAACCCAGCAGTTACAGCAAGTTTCATTGCCTCAATGGCCCCATTTACATCACCATATATTTCTCTTAAGTATGATGCCCTAGCGTAAGATTCTAACGATGGTTTAATGGTTTGCATTTTATCACTCATGGAAACAGCTTCAGCATAATTTCCTAACTCTACATTAGCATCTACCAAAATACCGTAAACATACCCATTATTAGGGTTTATTGCCAACGCCTTTTCAGCTAATGCCTTAGCTTCTGCAAATTGGTGCTGGCTCATTCTTAATGATGCTTTGTATACATTAGCCTCAAAATTTAATGAGTCCAAACTTAGTACCCCATTCAATATTTTTTCGATTGCTGTGTAATAAAAATGATGCTCACCTGTAATACGTTGTTCGGTAATAAAAATAGTGGCCGCTTGCAACCTCAACTTTACATCAGTAGGTTTAGCAGTTATTTTTGTTTTAAGCTCCGCCATTTTACCTTTAGTTTTAGGCCACTCCGCAGCTGATGCTAACTCACCTGTTCTTTCTAATAAATTTGGAATGTCCATTGGATTTTGATCTGCAATGTAATTTTTTAATTTATCCTCATTTTGGTTACAGCTTATTATTGTAACACTTACAAGTAATAATATTAATGTGGAAATAAAAGTGTTGGTAGTATAATATTTTTTCATGTAATGTGCAGTTAATCGGTATTAGTGAAATATGTTTTAAGAAAATAAAAGTTTAAATTATATCAAAAATAGTTGTAATAATTTACTATGATGAAATAGTTTTTTAAAAATATTTTGTTATAAATACGAAAAAAGAAGAACCGAAGTTCTTCTTTTTGTATTTGTTTTCTAATTGTATGATTAGTTTGTTTTTACTAT
>JANMAV010000270.1:0-2024 GCA_031360055.1 Ferruginibacter sp. | reverse complement strand
CTTACTTTTAAGCACTGCGTTACAACCGCCTTTGCTTACTACCCCACATACTTGTTTTACGGCATCGCTTTGTATGCCCAGCTCCGTGGCAAATGCTGCTATACTTACAAATAACCCAATAAGCGATAATAGCCCAAATACATTGTAACGCCAAACGGGTAACATGTAAATAGATGCTACAAATAATACTAAGCCAAGCATACACCACACAGCTAAAAGCCGCTGTTGGCTTTTGCTATCGTTTATAGCTGCATCGTTTTCATTATTCTTCCATGTAGCTACAGTTTCGGGGTAAATGGTTACACCACTCCAATGCTCCTTAATGTGTGGTTGCCAAGCTGCTTGGTTGTGTACTAGATGCAAATACTCGTTACCGGGTTGCTTTATATGTGCTAATAACGGGTAGTTAAACTCAGGTATGTGTGAGGCATTTGCCTGCACAGCATTGTAGGGCATATTGCCATCGTCTAAAAAATCGGTTAGGCTTGTAAGTGCAGGGTAGTCAGGATGGGTGGTTATTGCTTGCTTGCAATAATTTTTATTTATGGTATTGCCTGTGGCTTGCAGCCATGTATAAGTTATAGTGGCTAAATCTGTTTGTACAGGCAGTAGGGCTTTAGTTAGCATTATTAAGCAAGGATTAAATATTACTTAAAACTATTTAAAAGTAAATGTAAAGTAATATTATAGTATTACCAATTAAAATTTTAGTGTATCAGTTTGCATGTTGCTAAAGCATTATGCAACAACATGAGTTTCAATTAAAATTAGGGCAACACATTGCAAAACTTCGTAAGCAAAAAAAGCTATCGCAGGTAGAGTTTGCGTACATGCTTGATAAAGAAAAACAAAATTATAATAAATTAGAAAAGGGTAAAACAAACCCAACAAGTTGGACGCTTTTTAAAATAGCTGAATTATTGGGGGTGGAAGTGGGGGAATTATTTAATTTTTCTTGACAACATGTATAAATTATCTAAACAACTATTATTGCATAAAGATTACAAATAGAAATGAAATTGTTAGTTAATTTTGTTATTACAATACACTTTTCCATACTATTAAAATTAAATTATTGATTAAACAACTTCTCATATTTTTTTGTTTACTAATTAGTTTACTAATTTTGCAATACAAAGTTGTAGCACAAAAGGTAAATCTGATTAGCGTAACCCAATTACAAAATAGAATTTCAAATGGAAAGGATACAACCTTTATTGTAAATTTTTGGGCTACTTGGTGCGTACCTTGTGTGGCAGAATTACCAAATTTTGAAAAATTTTCAAGAACTTTTATAGTAGAAAAACAAAAGGTACTATTGGTAAGTGTAAATTTTAAATCGCAATTAAAAACACAGGTATTGCCTTTTGTTAAAAAACGTAAAATTGCAACTGAGGTACTATTGCTTAATGAAACTACGGCACAGGAGTACATTGAAAGAATAGACAAATCATGGTCAGGCAGTATACCTGCTACCTTATTTGTAAAAAATGGTAAAAGAATATTTGCAGAAAAAGAACTTACTTACAATGATTTAATAAAAACATACAAAACCATACAATAAACAATTATGAAAACCTACATTACCATTATGCTAGCATTTTTTACTTACGTAGCAAGTGCACAAATAACAACCATGCAAGCTGGGGAAATAGCACCTAGTTTTAAATTAAAAAATGTAGACAATACAGAAATTTCTTTTGAAAGTTACCCTAAAGCTAAAGGGTATATTGTTGTGTTTACCTGCAATACCTGCCCTTATGCAAAATATTATGAGCAAAGAATTATAGACTTAAATAAAAAATATACTGCATTGGGCTATCCTGTTATTGCTATTAATCCCAACGACCCTGAAGTATCTACAGCCGATAGTTTTGAAAAGATGCAAGAGCTAGCCAAGCAAAAAAAGTATGCTTTTCCTTATTTGTATGATAATGGACAAATTATTACAAACAAATACGGAGCTAAAAATACACCTCAGCTTTTTGTTGTTTCTAAAACAGCTACCGGTAATGTAATTGAAT
>JANMAV010000258.1:0-17891 GCA_031360055.1 Ferruginibacter sp. | reverse complement strand
AATTGAAGAATTTGGATTGAATACTAATTTCTTATCTAATTTTCAATGTAATATAGCATTTTCAATAGCCAATAAGGTTAGAACAAACGGTAAATTATCTGATAATGAAAGAACAGTAGGATTAAAAGTATTAGACATTATTATTGATAAAGGACCTGAAAATTTATTTGATACGGATGATATTTTTGAAAACAAAGATCCAAATTCTTTAATAGAACCTGAAATTACACTTGAAATAATTAAATTAATGGTAGAATGGGATAGAAAATATGAGATTTTAAAACCACATCATTTTAAAATGATGTTTGACATTTTGAATAGTAAAGTAAATTTAACTCAACAAAATAAAAAGTATTGTTCAATGAATTTTAAAACTTTATTAAAAAGTGGTTTCAAAGTTTAATATTATTTACAATTTCTTATTAAAAATTAAAACCCTCGTACCTTTAACAACGGCTTAGATAAAAAAACTAAGCCAGTTTTTAATGAAGCTGTTGCCACAAATTTTAATTTTTATTATAGCTATTTTTTGTAGCAACAATAGCGTTGCACAACTTTGCCAAGGCAGTTTAGGTGATCCTATTGTGAATATTAATTTTGGTCAAGGTAATAATCCAGCACCAGCTTTGAATGCTGCTGTTACCAATTATTCATATAGCAGTGCTGATTGTCCGCCAGATGGCTCATACACCATACGAAACAATACCACACAATGTTTTGGCAATACTTGGCAAAGCTTACAAACAGATCATACAGGAAATGGCAATGGCTATTTTTTACTAGTAAATGCCTCGGTGCAACCTAGTGCTTTTTATACAGATACGGTAAGGAATCTCTGTGCAAATACTACGTATGAATTTGCCGCTTGGGTTTTAAATGTAATAATGCCTTCTGCCTGCGGCGGTACTGCTTCTCAACCCAATATTACTTTTACAATTGAGCGTACAGATGGTACAATTTTACAAGTTTATAATACCAATAATATTCCTCCACAATCATCACCAACATGGCAACAATTTGGTTTCTTTTTTAGTACCCCAGTTGCTGTACAAAATATAGTATTAAGAATGACCAATAATGCTGCCGGCGGCTGTGGTAATGATTTAGCGTTGGATGATATTACTTTTAGACCCTGTGGCCCTAAACTTACACCATCAATTAATGGTAACGAAACCAGTGCCGACAATTTTTGTGAAGGCATACAAAAAAGTTATACTTTTTCTTGTACCTCTACAGCAGGATACAATAGCCCTGTTTACCAATGGCAACAAAGTACAGATGGTATGCAGTATACTGACATTGTAGGACAAAATACAACTGGTTATGCTGTTACATTTTTACCAAATGCACTACCTGGCAAGTATTACTACAGGCTAACAACTGCTGAAGCTGGAAATATAAATTCTGCACAGTGCAGAATAGCTTCTACACCATTTGTAATTACTATTAATAGCAACCCTAATACTACAGTAAATAGCAACAGCCCAATTTGTCAAAATAATTTATTAACGCTACAAGCTACTGGTGGCGATAGTTTTAATTGGGTTGGGTCTAATAATTTTACAGCCACGGGGGCTATGGTTAGTAAACAAAATGTACAATTGATAGATGGCGGAAAATATGTAGTAACTGTAACCAATGCCGCAGGTTGTTCAAAAAAAGATTCAATAAATGTTGTAGTAAATGCTGCTCCTATTGCCACAGTACAATTTACAGATACAACAGTTTGTTTTAACCAAACACTACAATTACTTGCAAATGGAGGTCCAAAGTATTTGTGGCAGCCAAAGGCAACTTTATCTAACGATACTATACCAAACCCTATTGCAAAACCAACTGATAGCACCACTTATAATGTTACTGTTACCAATAGTTTTGGTTGTACAGATACTGCATTTGTTACTGTAAAAGTTGTACAAAAACCAAGCATTGATGCTGGGCCTGACAAATTTATAGTAGCTAATAAATCAGTTCAATTGCAAGCAACAGCAACTGCAAACGTGAAAAATATCGTGTGGCAACCTAATATTTTTATAACTGATAATACGCTACTCAATCCATTTGTAAACCCACCAACTGATACAAAGTATTTTATTACTGTAATGGCTGCAAATAATTGTGGCTCAATTACTGATAGTGTTTCAGTAAAAATTTATAATGGTATTTATATTCCCAATGCTTTTACCCCTAATGCAGATGGAGTAAATGATACCTGGAATATACCAGCTTTAGAAGCATACCCATTACACAACTTGGCAATATTTAATAGATATGGCCAGTTAGTATTTAAAAGGTCTAAATCATTTAATGGGTGGGATGGTACCTTAAAAGGGCAACAATTACCAGTGGGTACTTACACGTATATAATTAATTTAAACGATGGTACATCTCTGTTAAAAGGAACCGTTATTTTGTTAAAATAATGGTTTTCAAACTTAACATGTTGACGATTAATTTTTTTTATCTTTATTTAATAAATAGAATTAGGTATGAAAAAAATATTCTCTCTATTCACAATTATTACTTGCATCGTATTAAGTACATCAGCACAATCAAATAGTGTACAACAAAACGCATCTCAGGTAAAAGATGCACCAGTAGATGTAACTATAAGTGATTTTAAAAAGAATGTACTGGCACATGAAATTGTAGTTTTTAGAAGTCAATTAACACAAAAGGAATATCAAGGCATGAGCCAAGATAATGGTAAGTTTTCATTTCGCTTACCTGCAGGTGATAAGTATGATATTTTTGTACTAGGTTTTAAAGATTCAATCAGTAATATTACCTTAGAGATACCTGCTTTAAAGGCAAACCAAACCTACAAAAATGCTCAGGTAGTAAATTTATTTCATGTACAACCCAAAAGTTTTGTGTTGGATGATGTAAATTTTGAAACTGGTAAAGCTGATTTAAAAAATGAATCATTTCCAGTACTTGATGAACTGGTGGCATATTTAAATAGAAAGGATGATGAAAGGATAGAAATAGGTGGCCACACCGATAATGTAGGTAAACCTGCTGCTAATATTTTATTATCAATGGAGAGGGCAAAAAGTGTAATGGCATATTTAATTACAAAAGGTATAGATGCTAACAGGCTTACTGCTAAAGGTTATGGTAGTGCTGTACCAGTAGTATCTAACGCCACCGCAGCAGGCAAAGCAATTAACAGGAGAACAGAAGTAAAAATTTTGGAATAGGATTTTAGCCTACTACCAAACCGTCTTTCATAACTACCACTCTATCTCCCATAGCAGCAAGCTCTTCATTGTGAGTAACAATTAAAAAAGTTTGTTGTAGGGTATTACGTAATTCAATAAACAGTTTAAATAACTCCTTGCCGTTGGCACTATCTAAATTACCAGTAGGCTCATCTGCTAATATGATAGATGGATTATTTATTAAGGCTCTAGCAACTGCAACTCTTTGTTGCTCTCCACCAGATAGTTGATGTGGCTTATTATGCAGTCTATCTTCAAGGCCTAATGTTTGTAATAATATATTAGCTCTAGCTTGTACTTCTGTTTTTTTTGTGCCAGCAATCCAACCGGGTATACATACGTTCTCTATTGCTGTAAACTCTGGTAATAAATGATGAAATTGAAAAATGAACCCAATATGCTTATTTCTAAATGCAGCTAAAGCTTTGCCTTTTAAATGATTGGTTTGTTTATTATTTAGAAATATGGTGCCTTTTGTAGGTACATCTAATGTACCTAAAATATGCAGTAAGGTGCTTTTACCAGCTCCGCTTGAGCCAACTATGCTTACAATTTCTCCTTTATTAATTTCAATGTTTACCCCTTTAAGTACAGATAAATCTCCATAGTTTTTAGTTATGTTTTGTGCTACTAACATGGGCACAAAATAATTAATTAAACTGAGTTTTAATTTTGTTTTTTAATTGGAAAATAAGTTTATAAATACTTATGTTATTGTACAATTATTTTCCACGATGCTGCACTATCTTTTGTGGCAGCCATTTCAAATTCCTTTTTTTCAGTTTCGTTGCTAAGGCTCATAGATGCACTTGCAGGAGAAGTACTGCCTTCGTTAATAGCAACTACACCAAGAATGTGTTCCCCTTTAGTTAATTTTCCAAAATTTAGTTGTAAAGGTTCGTTTAATAAGCCAAGCGTATCTCGTAATAATTTATTATCTAAATATACTTTTACACTATCACCATCTTCGGCACTATTATCCCAAATTTTTAATTTAATATCACCTTGGTTAATGGTAGTAGATCCTTGTAATGTAAATTTTTGCACTAATTGATTTTCTTTTTTGTTGTAGTAAAAAATGTACACTGCAACTATTATAAGTAGCAACATGAGAAGAAGAATAAACAACTTTTTTTTATTATTCATATTTATAAATTAATGTATTGGTAAGTGGTAGTTTTTAGTGTTGAAAATAAATATTTTGCATCAGCATCAGTACAGGTTTCAGTAGCTTTTAGTAGTAAGCCATTTTTATATTGCGTAGGTATTTTTGCTCCTCCTTGTGTATGATTATTTACTAAAACTTGATTGTATTCCATTTTGTTATTTATGGTGTATTTATTTGCTACAGTGTATACTAAACTGTTTTGCTTGCTTATAGGAATATCATCATAAACAAAACCACCTAATAAAAGCTGTGGATTAATGTTGTTATCATATTGTGAGTAAAAGTTAGGTTTTAAAAATCTTGTACTTGGAGTATCTATCTTGTAAACAATATTGCTATCAGCATTAAATATATAGTTCGTTTTTCTTCGTCCAATTAGTTGGTTTGTAATAGTTACCGTATCAGCATTATATTGATAGGTAGTATGCTTAATGGTTCGTGTATTATTATTTGTAGTTACCAAAAATCGTGTTATTCTATTTATGCTATCGTACTCAATAGTAGTACTATTTCCCCAAGTTTTTATGCCTGATTTTGTTGCATAACTCGTAAGTAACCCCTTGTAATTAAAAGTAAATGAATAATGTTCTGCTGTAAGTTTTCCATTTTGAGTTTCAGTAACATGTACAATTCTACCATAGCTATTTGGTTCGTAGGTATAATCAACAACATTTGTTCCTAAACTGCTTGTTATTATTTTTTTTGCTAACCTTACTTTATTTTGTGCTTGGGTAAGAGTTATGGCAAACAGGAGCACAGTAAATAAATATATTTTTTGCATGATTTTAATTTGAACTTAAATCTAACGTCAGGCTACCAGCCAAGTTTATATCTTCTAATTTTCTGGTATTTGAAATGCTTGATTTAAGCGTATATTTTCCGTTTTCATTTTTCAAATCAAACGTATGGCCGCCTTGCCCTAAGGCTACTCTCAACATTATTTTATTTGATGCTATGGGAAAATCAAATGTTTTTACACTAGGTATAGGTAGTAAAGCATTTGATAAAACTAGTATTAATCTGTTATGCTCAGTGGTTTCTAAATCGAAAATAGGATTGTTTTCAATGGTTAGTTTGAGCTTATCATTAGCAATTAAAGCACTTACCCCAACTTTAAAAGAACCTGGTACTAAGCTGCTTACCAAAATGCCTAAATCGTTTTTTATACTATTCAAATCTACTGCTACAGGGGTCACTGTTTTTCTAAGCATTACTACTGCTCCTTTAGGAAAAGGCTCAACAACTTGTACCTCTTCCATAAAATTATAAAACGTTCTAAAGCCACTAAACTCACCAGTAATTTCTGTACCTGCTTTTAATTTAGCATCTTTATTAAAACGCATAGTTAAATCTCCTTTTAGTTTTACTTTATAGGTGCTATACAATTTGCCATTGTTATAAAAATCTGCTGCAAACTCTACAGTAATTGGTCCCTTTAAATCATCGCAATATTTGGCGTATAAAATTTTAGATAAGTATTGCCCAATATCTCCACTTAAGCCTGTTTTTAAAAACTCTACCGTACCAGCAGCACCACCCGTAAAGGCTATAAGTGATTTTTGCATCGTGTTTATTTTCAATTTTGCTGTCTCGTCACTACCAATTTTGGGGTCTCTATCTAGTAAACCAGGCAATACCTTATCAGATAGCAAATTATTTACAATGCTTAAACCTTTTGCTTTAAAATCGAGGCAAAAAGAAATATACCCGAATAGCTCTGTTGTAAGATTAATTAACTCACAGGTTTTACTTACATTTTGAAATTTTGTAATTTTTTCTTCAATTAATGGCATTTTTTCATTTACCTCATCTCTTAAATCGTCAAACTTTTTTAAGTGAGTTTTTTGAGCATAAGCTAGTGCACTTGGGGCTATTTTCCACTCCTCTAATAAGTCTTTAAGTTTGGTTGCAATTACTTCATCATCTGCTTTGGTTTTACTAAGTTTAATTTTTAAATCATCTATCTTTTTTACTCTTTCATCAAGCCCATCATCTTTTGGCAAATCTTTTACTTTGCTTAAAAACACTTCAATACTTCTTTGTATTGTTGTAGTAACTTTTGATTGTGTTTTTTGTACTTCAGCAGTTATTGCCTTTGTGCTAAGTACATAAAAGGTATCTATTGCCGTTATTATACCATCTTCAGGTGTGGCAGCAACACTGTACTGGCCTTGTTCTTCAGTGCCAGTGTATTTAAATAAAAAAATTCCTTTATCAGTTGATTTAATAGTATAATTAGTAACTTTTTTGCTTGGCAAAGTAATTTGCATACCAATTGTTTGTACTTTTTTTGTGTTGGCAACAGTTCCTGAAATTTCAGTGGTAGCACCTTGAGGTGTTATTAAAGGAGAGGCTTTTATTTCAATAGGGTTTCCTTCAACTGATTGACAATAAACTTTGTTGAAACCTAAAACAACCAAAAATAAAATAGTAATTTTTTGCATGTAATATTTATTTACAACCATTTTTTTTGTTAGTAGCTGGGTTACCATCTGCAATAAAGCCATTCTCGTTTATGGTGCTAATTAATTCTGTGTAACTAATACCATCACTGCTATATTCAATATTTAACTCTCCGTTGCTTGTGTTTATATCTACTTTTTTTACTCCATCTTTCTTTTTTAAAAGTTTAACTATGTTTTTTTTACCAGTTTCACATTTAATGTTTGTTTGTATAATAGTACTTCCATTTTCATTAGGGGATTCATTTACTATTTCAACCGGTTGGTTATTACCATTACTACTTTGTGTAGCTGGTTGTGAGGTAGTTTCACTCTCAACCATGGCATCATTAACTTCTGTTTTGTTAGCCTTTTTTTCTTTTTTCTTTTTAATTGCAGTTTCTGGAGCATCAATTGCTTTATCTATACCCTCACTACTTTTTTGGTCTATTTTGTTATTAACTTTTTGTTTAGCCTCTTGCTTTTTTTTATTTAACCAGTCTTTAAATTGGGCATTTGCCTCATTATTTAAAGTAAAAAACAACCCTAAAAAAAATATTATTTTTATTGATTTCATGATATTAATTTTTGTATTAAATTATTTTTTTTCAGTTAAAGCACAAACCCATACTGGTTTATCAAAACCCTTTACATAAAAATGAAAGAGATATCCTTTGGCTTGGCCATCTTTATAAGCACCGCTTTCTAAATAAAAATATCCAGTTTTGGTATCTGCATTATAACTAGTAGTTTGTTTAGAATTTTGTATTCCTACAAAACTAATTTCTACCTTTTCTATTGGGGTATTACTTGTAAAATTTAATGTTTCTCCTTTACTTTCCATTTGCTTTAAATCTACTGTTATGGAAACATCGCCATAACCTCTATGGCCAGTTGTACGGTTTATAATTTCTCTTTTTTGAGCATACATTTTTTTAGGAAAAGTTTTTATTATTTGGGCATTTGTAAAATTTATTACTAACATGCACACTAAGATTGAAAATATCTTTTTCATTTTTTTTGTTTTAATTATTAAATTTTTAAATTATTTTATTGGGCTATACGTACAAATCCAAACTGGTTTATCGCTATTTTTTGTATGGAAATAAATTAAATATCCATTTCGTTGGCCGGTTGCTAAATTATAGTCACCCAGTTGTAAATATAAATTGTGAGCAATAAGCCCGTTTGGTATATTAAATGTTTTTACATCATCATAATTTGGAGGAAACTGAGGGGAATTTAACAACACTATTTCAGCAACCATATCACTTGTATTGCATATAAAAGATAAGTATTGACCTTTCGTTTCATCGTATTTTACTGACATAGTAATTTTTATTGACGAATTAAAGCCTGTACCGGTGCTTAATAATTTCCATGAATTATCAAACTTATTTTCCGTTTTTGGTTTAGCAGCTGGTATTCTTACAACTTGAGCTTGCACAAAATTGGCAAAAACTAAAATTGAAAAAATAGCTATAATCTTTTTCATAATTAATTTATTTTATTGGAGCAAATTTTATCCCACCAAGTTTACTTTGTTGCCTAATTTTATTATTTTCTTCTGTATTTTTTTCATTATCATCTGGTACAAAAGTTACTTTACCATTTACTAGTAACATCAATCCTTTTTCAAAATTTTGAGCAAGTAAACTACCATTTTCAGCAGCATCACTAGTAGGTAAACCGCAGCTATTACTAGTACTGTTACCATACGTTATCCACTTTTTATATATTTCATTTTTTACAAAACAAGCTGGTGTTTTGCTACTACTAACAATAACACATTTTTCAAATTTTTGTGTAGTTACCATCATCACTACCATGCTGTTTGCTTTTTCAGTAATAGCATCTCCCAATGGCAAACCACAATCTTGGTAGTTATATTTTTCCTTCATTCTTCCAGTTATCAAAAAACTATTGCTACCACTAGTTACTATCATCCCACCTTCAAACATTTGTGCATAGGAGGAAGAACTGTATTTTACTCTCTCACTTATAGGAAACCCTAGCTTGGAGGTAACGGTACCTAAATTTCTATATCGGTCATATATATAACCAAATACAGCTTGAAGTTTTTTCTTAGAATCTATTGCTATACAAGCACCTTCAAACATTGCATATTCACCATACTGCCCATCAAACCCAGATTTTGAAGTTGTAATATCATTCACAGGAAAATCAATATAACTTTCAGTACCTCCTTGTGAATCAAAAAATTTTCTTATTTCTCCATAAATAAAAACCGATTTTTTTCGGAAGCTGTTATAATAAATTGCACCGTTATTGTTATTGGTATTTCTATAATACCCTTTTAGTTTACTGCTATTAAATACTTCAGTTAGTTTATTGTCTTTAAACCCATTGGCTTTATTTACAACTTCTTGCATTTTTGCCAATATACTTTCAGTGGCAGCAACAATTTCCCCATCTAGCTGTGTAATTGGAATAATCGTTTTTTCATCTTTTTTAAAAACATCAACTGCAACTGGTTTGTTAGCTTGGCTTACTGCATCCTTATTGGCATTAGGTATAGTTATTTTGTTGGGTCTTAAAATTTGAGCATGTACAATATTTACTTGTACTGTTATACATAGAAATACAAATAATAGTTTCATGGTTTTAATTTACAGGTTTAAGGATGATAGGGTTGTTAGGGTCAGGAAAATTATTGCCTTCAATATTTTTGTCTAGTATAAAGGGTCTTTTTGCTGATGCCTTAAAACTTCCTTTAGCGCCAGTAATGGTTAAACCTTGCAGTGGTACATTAATGGTTGTACCATCAGAAAAAAGAAAATCGATACTAAAATTTGCTGTAAACTCACTTTCTAAAATTCTATCTGCTCTGTCAGTAAATTTTATACTCACAGTAAAACCATTGTTTAAAAAATTTTGGTAAGTATCTGGTACAATGCCACCATAACCATCTTTATCTGCTTCACCTTTCGAAGAATTAAATTGCCAAGTATTTACTCCATTATTATTAGTATTGTTGGCTGAAAAGGCTTTTAAAATATAAGTGGGAGTTTTAAATTTATTGTTTCCTAATCCTTTTAAGGTAATTTCTCTTTTATTAAAAAAACCACTCGATGGCTTATCAGCAAATACATTAAATTTAAACGAAACTACAGTTGCATTCAAAATCTTATCAGCATTAGCTTTTTTTGCTGCAATCTCTTTCAACCTTTTTTCTGATGCAGCTATTTCTTTAACCTTATTTGGATCAATTTTTAATTGTGCTTTTGAACTAGTTGTAGCAAAAATTATTGCAATGAGGAAAAATATTATTTTCATAATGTTTTAATTTTTTTACTAAATTCTATTTGAATTTTTTACATATTAAAAGTATGTATCAACATATATTTTAAATATGTAAACTATTATTTGGTTGTTTTATTTAGAATTTGGTAGTAACCTGCCAATTACTCAACCAAAAAATTTACGTTTATTTAAAAATTACTTTTTAAAATTGTTGTACAGAAATGATGATGGTGGTGAAATAAGTAGAAGTAAGTGTTGTAGTGTTAATGCTAACACTGTTTTTGGATTGACTTACTTAATTAAGAATTTGAAAAAATAGAGTATTCTGATTTATAATCAATTGATTAACAATGTGTAAAAAACACTTTTGGTAATATCGTACTAACATCTACATTTGCACAAAATTAAACACTCGTACAATGTTTTGGACACTTGAATTAGCCTCACACTTAGAAGATGCACCATGGCCTGCAACAAAAGATGAATTAATAGATTATAGCATTCGCAGTGGTGCACCTATAGAAGTAATTGAAAACTTGCAAGAGCTTGAAGATGAAGGTGATTTGTATGAAGGATTAGAAGATATTTGGCCTGACTATCCTAGCCAAGAAGATTTCTTTTTTAATGAAGATGAATATTAATTCTAATTAAAATTTAGGGCACATTGTCTGCCTATCTTCATTGCCTTTGTAAAAGCCTTTTTTAATAATGCTTAGCTCTGCTGCACCTCTATAATTATTGAAATTTTTTAAGGATGATGTAGTAGCATCATAACTAAAAGTAAAACTTACCTTTTTAGTTTCAAAACCGGCTATAGGTATTACAGCGTCTTTATTTCTATAATATAGACCTAGTATTAGTTGATTTTCGCCATACTCACTTAAATTATAATTTGCATTTAAACCACCTGTAAGCTCTACAGCTTTTGTTTGTGTGGTATAATAAATATTAGGGTTTATAATAACCCTTGGGCTTACTTTTAATATGGCATTTACAAATCCAATTTGCCTAATAGGAATTTTACCAGCCTCTGTATTGTCACCAAAAAAACTTTCTTTTGGTTTATTTACATGATGTACTGAATAACCTGCATTTATATAAATATCTTCCTTAGGAAAATAAGCATAATTTAAGCCAACTTGCATATCATAATAATCAATGTTCACATTGGTAAACTGAACATTTGTTGGTATGTTACTATCAAAAAAACTACCGTTAAATTGATCTGGAAATTTTAAAACTGTAGGGTCTATTCTTTTTGATACATATCCCAAATTAAACCCAGCACTTAGGAGGCTACTATAACCTAATAATTGGTGATAGGCTACTGAGCCGTAAAACTTATCTGATCGTAAACCGCCAGTACCTGCTTTATCGCTAAGTAAAACACCACCTATTCCTAACCATCCATTTTCTAATTTATCTCTAAATAACTGCATATCCGCAAATGCACTTATGGTTTTATAGGGTGCATTTAAAATGCTACTATATTGATTTCTATAATTTATTCCTATTCTAAAATCAGCATCGGGTATAAAGCCTGTATTAGCTGGGTTTGTAGTTAAGGGAGAATTAAAAAATTGAGAAAAATGTAAATCCTGCCCCTTGGTTAGTGTAGGACTAATTAATGATTGAAATATAACTGCTATGATTGCTATTTTTTTAAACAATGTATTGCTCCTTTTTATTTTCTACCAGATTATTAATGAATATTATTTATTTACTAATGAACAATTTATTTTGTCAAAATATTTTATCTTAAAAGTGTAATATCTCCGGTTTTTCTTAGTTTTTTTCCATCGCTAAATTCTACATCTAGCGTATAAGTATATACATCAGTTGGCTGTAATTTATTTTTGTAATAACCATTCCAACCAACTTTTTTGCTATTAGATCTAAAAATTAATTGCCCCCATCTGTTATAAATTTTCCAGTCCATTTTTGCAATGCCAAAACCTTTTACGGTTACAAATGCGTTTTCGCCAAACTTATCAGGTGTAAAGGCATTAGGCACATCAAGTAAAGGATTGATAATAACTTGCACTACATCTCTTGCCGTATCGCTACAGCCTACATTATTATATGCTACCAATATGGCATTGTATGAGCCAGTGGCTACATACTCATGTGTAGGGGCTGTTATGATACTGCTATCACCATCTCCAAAATACCATAAATACCGGTTGGCATTTAAGCTGTTATTAGTAAAACGTACTGGTATATTTATTTGTGGTGGGTTAGGCCCCCAAGTAAATGCTGCTGTTGGTTTTGGTACTACATTAATAGGAAAATATGCTGAAGTATCTGCTTTGTTGCAGGTGGTACTATCAAAAGCAATTAAACGATATTGATACATACCTACATTTTGATATAAATGTGTTGGTTCAAAACTTGTTGATTCATTAAGTATACCAGATGCAGGGTCGCCAAACTCCCATTTCCAAGTTAAGCCACCTAGTGAATTATTTTTAAAAATGGCAGTATATGGTGCACAACCAATATTGTTGGTTGATGGTATTGCTTTAACTAAAGGGTTTAACCTTATGGTATCCACAATAGAATCTGGAGCATTACAAAACCTGCCATCAATTACAAATAGTTTTACAATATATGTACCAGGGCCTGGAAAAGTATGCAGCCTATTGGGAGTAATGTTGGCAGTATCATTTGGAGAACCATCACCATAATTCCAAACAAAAGTTTGATTGGTATAGGCTACATTATTATTTGCTGTAGTGGTTTCGTTGGTAAACTCAAAAGTGCTGCTGGTACAAGGCTCTATTTTACGCTTACTAAATTTGGGAAAAATTCTATTATTACTTGCATTAATAGTTATATAGGAAGTATCTCTTAAATTACAGGTATTTAAAT
This sequence comes from Ferruginibacter sp., assembly GCA_031360055.1. Lineage (GTDB taxonomy): Bacteria > Bacteroidota > Bacteroidia > Chitinophagales > Chitinophagaceae > Ferruginibacter. The sequence goes on along the minus strand of JANMAV010000258.1, from coordinate 4,923 downwards.
CTTCTGAAATTAATCTAACTATGTAAGTACCTACTGTTGTAAAAGTATGATTTACTTCGGGGGTTGTGGTAGTGGTATCATTTACAGTAGGGTTTGCTGTGCTATTAAAATTCCAATAATAGGTTACTCCTTTTCGTTGTAAATCTTTAAAATTTACAACAAGCGGTATACAGCCAATGCTATCATTTACTACAGAGCCTATAGTAGATTGAATTTCTGCACCTACGCCTGAAAAATTCATATCTATTTTTAACGCAGCTTCGTTACAACCATTACTACCATTACTTTGAGACCATGAACCTCCTGTTGTTGGAAAAACTACTGGTGGAGTATAATCTCTGCCGGAGCAGTTTGCACAAATGGCTTGATAAATAATTCCATTTGCATCAAACCTACTTGTGCCACCATCTACATGGTCTCCAAGGCCACCGAACTCTCCATAATGAGAACCGAACAATTGTGATTGTGCATCTTTTTTTAATACAAAAAAGTAAAAATCTCTTCCATCCGCTGCTGGTATATTTGTTAGTGGATTTACTTCTGGTAAGCCCATAGTATTTCCGGTGCTATAATTTTCTTGTACGTTAATACCACCACCCCAACCAGATACATAAACATTTTCACATCTATCTACTAAAAACGCTATTGGAGATATACTGGGATCGGTTCCGTTTTTGCCAAAAACTGTTGAGAAAACATAGGCAGATAAGTCAGGCTGCATTTTGGCAATAAATTGTTTAGCACCTGCATTTTGATACAGTGCATTTACTATTGGCCAGCTGCCCGTTGTAGTACCCATTACATAAGGGAAACCACCTTTATCAAATTTTAAACCATAAACCAAATCTATACCTGTAGTACCCAAATAGGTAGTTCTAATAAATGCTGCACCATTGGGTTGCAATTGAGTTACAAAACCATCAATATCTCCTTTAAAATTGGCACCAATTGTGCCTGAAGTGTTGCCCAATAAATTATTGCTAGATGTAGCACCGGCTACGTATAAATTACCTGTTATTGGGTTTATTGCTGCAACAAAACAAGCATCATCTCCACTGCCACCAAAATATGTAGAAAATAAAAGTGAGTTTAAATTTGGAGTAAATTTTAAAATAACGCCATCCTGCACACCACCAAAACTTGGTTGTGCAGCTAAAAATATAGGAAAATTATTTGATTGTGTGGCAGAGGCTACAACTATATTGTTTTGTGCATCTAAAATTACTTCACTTCTGGCATCATCTCCATAATTTCTTCTCAATCTATCACTGCCAGATGGGCTTACAAATTTTGGTCTAATATTTACCCCATCATCTTCACTACCACCAATTTTTACTGAGCCTAGTAAAGCAGTGCCAGCAGCGTTTAGCTTGGTTACAACAATATCAAATTTTGCACCTGTACTGGGTATAGATGTTAGTAGGGGATAATTTAATGAGTTGCTTCTACCAGCAATTATTAAATTGCCTGATGCATCTGTTATCATGCTATGAGGTTGCTCATCGCCACTACCTCCAAGGTATGTTGCATATAAACGTTGGCTACCGTTAGCACTAAATTTAAAAATAGCCATATCTACTCCGGAGCCAACACCGCCAGCGGAACCACCATTAAACTGTGTTTGAAATGCACCCATAGATACAGGGTAGCCGTTACCAAAAGCAATACCACCGGCAAAAAAACTACCATCAGGCCCAGGAGTAGCTGTGTAGCCCCAATTATCGGTTCTACTACCTGTTAGGGTACTAAAAATTATGGCAGGATCTATAATTAGTGTTTGTTTTGTATCATAATCTGCCACGTTAAAACTTACCACATTATCTCTTATGCTATAATTAGTTTCTACTGCAGTTGAGCTCTTTACACCTGCTGTTACATAAGCATATGGAGGTAATTCAGTTACCGTACCTACGCTAGTTTCTATTACCAGTGATTTATTTTTTGTACTTAATTTTACAGCACCATCATACCGCATGGCAATTTGGTTGGGGTTACCACCTGGGCGTACAATAAAATCGTATTTTAGTTGGCTGCCAGAGCTGTAATACCTAATATCAATATTTGGGTAAATATTATTGTAAGTTATAGCTCCAAATATATTGCAATGAGTAGCCCATTTATTTTTATCGCTACCTATAAAATAATTATTATATGATTGTAATTGTTTGTCAGGTACATTTTTTGCAGCCATATTTGCTCCTAAAAATGACACATTATAAGCAAATGAGTGTAGAGTAAAAGTATCTAAGGGGAGCTTGCTTTTATTGTTTCCATCACGTTTGTGCCCGTGTGTAAATTCAGATAGTTTAACTACATCTTCATCTTTGTGTAATAGAACGGTAAAACCATTCTTTTCTAAAAAAAAAGCTCCAGTATTAAAATTACTACTGTAATGTACTTTGTTATTAAATTGCCCTTTGTTTTCAACAAATTCCATTTGGGCAAATGTTTTTATTGATATTAAAAACATACAGCTAAAGGCAAGAAATAAATAAAGGTTTTTTAAAATTAATTTGTGCAATTTTTTTATTTGTAATTTAATAAATAAACGAATACTTTACAATTTCCGATTGGTATATACTATAATAATTAAAGAGTTTAACGTTTTATTGAAAAGTTAAGCAATTTTGCTCCACATCGTTTTTCCTTTTACGGCTTGTAAGTAGTTTTTAATAGGCAAATTTTCTGCCAATTCCATATCGGGGTCATTTTGTAATAATTTCTCTACAATTTGTTTTGCTACTTCTAGCATGGCTTTATCGTTTACCAAACTAGCAAGCTTAAAATTTAGTGCTCCACTCTGTTTTGTACCTTCAATTTGCCCAGGGCCTCTAATTTCTAAATCTTTTTCGGCTATGGCAAAACCGTCGTTAGTGGCTACCATTATTTTCATTCTCTCCCTAGCATCGTTACTAAGTTTGTTGCCAGTAAGTAATACACAGTAACTTTTATCTGCACCTCTACCCACTCTGCCTCTAAGCTGATGCAATTGCGATAAGCCAAATTTTTCGGCACTCTCAATAACCATTACCGAAGCATTGGGTACATTTACACCAACCTCAATTACTGTTGTGCTTACCATAATATTAGTATCTCCGGTTACAAAACGGTGCATATTTGCCTCTTTAAGTTCAGGTGTTTGTTTGCCATGCACCATACTTATCCAATACATAGGCTCCGGAAAAAATGATTTTATTTCTTCATATCCCTTCATCAAATTTTCATATTCTAACACACTACTTTCCTCAATTAGTGGGTAAACGATGTATGCTTGTCTGCCTAGTTGTATTTGTTCCTTAATAAAACTCATTACAGTTGGCCTAGCACTTTCATTTTTGTGGGTAGTACTTATTGATTTTCTGCCAGGTGGCAACTCATCCATTATGCTGTAATCTAAATCTCCATAAGCAGTAAGGGCCAATGTACGGGGGATTGGAGTTGCCGTCATAACCAAAATATGGGGGGCAGTATTACTTTTATCTCTTAACTGAGCCCTTTGTGCTACCCCAAATTTGTGTTGCTCATCAATAACAGCAAAACCAAGATTATTAAATTTTACTTTTTCCTCAATTACGGCATGTGTACCAATTAAAATTTGTACATGTCCAGATTCAGCATCTATCAAAATTTTTTTCCGAGCTTTTGCTTTTACTGAGCCAGTTAATAATTGAACAGTAACTGGTAAGTCCCTCAACATTTCGGTAATGCTTATAAAGTGTTGGTTAGCCAATATTTCTGTTGGCGCCATTAATACGCTTTGGTACCCATTATCTACCGCTATAAGCATACAAAGTAAAGCCACCATGGTTTTGCCACTACCTACATCTCCTTGTAAGAGCCTATTCATTTGCCTGCCGCTGCCTATATCTTTTCTAATTTCTTTTAATACTCTTTTTTGTGCATTGGTTAGGGTAAAAGGTAAATATTTGTTGTAAAATGTATTAAAAGTTTGCCCAACAACATTAAATATGTTGCCTTTGCTAAACCTATGCCTTTGTAATTTTACTATGTTTAATCTTATTTGTGCAATAAAAAATTCTTCAAATTTTAGCCTTCTAAGCGCCTGTTGATAATGCTTTTGAGATATTGGAAAATGAATTTGTTGGTAGGCATTAAACCTGCTCATTAATTTATACTCGGTAAGTATATGTGCTGGTATATTTTCAATAATATCCTGTTGGTTTATTTTGGCAAATAAATCTGCAGTAAGTTTTACAAAATTATTTCCGTTTATACCTCTTGCTTTTAGTTTTTCTGTAGTTGGGTATATTGGCTCTAGGCTTGGTTTGCCAGCTAGTTTTTGTGGAGAAAATTCTTCAATTTCAGGATGTGCAATTTGTGGCGAACCCATAAAAAAACTGAGCTTACCAAATACAATGTATTGATGGCCTATGTGCATTATTTTTTCAACGTATTGTATGCCTTTAAACCATACCAATTCTATAAAACCAGTGTTATCTTTTAACTTACCAACTAATCTTCTACTTCTTCCATCACCTAAGGTTTCCAAGCTTATTAAAAGCCCAGCTATGTAAGCATACTCATCGTCAATTGTTAAACTGCCTATAGCATCTACAGTTGTTTTATCTATGTGCCTAAAAGGAAAATGATTTAATAAATCATTGTAAGTAAAAATATTTAACTCTTTTTTTAAAAGGTCTGCTTTATGGGTACTAATGCCAGTTATATACTCAATAGGACTATTTAATATGGTAGGTGTTGGGTTGATTATGCAAATATAAGCTTAGCCATAATTACAATATTTTTTGGCCACACCATCATTATGATATAGCAAGGCACAGCAAAAATGCTATAATTTTATTTGCTGTAAAATAATTTAAATTTAAATAATGTATTACCGCATTGACATTGAAAAAAATATTTCAATTTATTGTAACATTCGAAATTATGGTACAAACAAAC
>JANMAV010000245.1:0-13587 GCA_031360055.1 Ferruginibacter sp. | reverse complement strand
GTTTGCTCATTTAATTTTGCACTAGTTAATTGTTGTGCAAATTTGTAATCGTTTTCTTTAATGCTAAAATCAATTTGCAATTGCTTTCGGGTTATTTCTTGCTCTTTTTGTTTGTTAAAAATATTTTCTTTTACAGCAGTATATCGTTGAAAATAAATGTAGGCACTATCAAACTGTGCTTTTTGCTCATATAAAATACTAAGTTTTTGAAAAGCATTTTGCTTTAAAAGTAACAATCCACTGGTGGTAGATACTTCAATTGTTTTACCATAGTAGTAAATACTAGAGTCTAATTGGTTTCTATTTAAATAATAGTTACCAAGATTATAATTTATGGTAGCATATTGCACTCTATCGCTACTAGGTTTGCAATATTTTAAACTATTATTATAATTTACCAATGCTTCTTTACTATTTCCTGTTCTTTCGTAAAAGTTTGCAATATCAACATAAATTTCTCCAATTAAATTATTCTCTTTTGCTGTTTTGGCTACGTACAATGCTTTGTTTAAGTATGCAATTGTAGAAGCATCTTGTTGGTTTAGCCCAATATTAATACCTTGTAATTGTGTGGGTGTAGCTAATTGTATTGTTTTAGCCAACCCTTGATAAGCAGATGCTACACCATAATGAATACCATTATCTGTAGTTAAAAAAAATGTAAGTGCTTTGTTTATGTATGTGTAGGCTTTAAAAGTTTCGTTTAAATCAATATAGGTTAAACCCATATTCATGTAACAGTTAGATATATTTTCTTTATCATTTAACTGTATGTAAATATTAATAGCATTTTGGCTACTCTCTAATGATTTTGTATAATCAGGTATGGTTAAATACAAGGCACTTAAATCAACATAAAAAGTTGCAGCGTAATTAATATCGGCTCGTTGCAAACTTATTTCAAGGCCTTTTTTATATGCACTTTCAGCATCAATATATCTTGCTACGCCATGGTAGCATAAGCCCAAACGTTCATAGCATTTCTTTAATAAAAATGAGTTTGGTAATTTTTGAGCTATTGCAATTGCTTTATCGCTATACTCCTTAACCTTATCAAAATTTTCTAACCTACAATATTGTTTAAAAATGTTTATAAGCATTACTACTTTTGTGGAGTCAGCGTAGCTATAAGCATTATTTATAGCAAGTAAGCTATCTATTTTGGTTTGCTGTGCATACATGTTTGTAATACATAGCATTAATATAGAAATTAGAAATAATTTCATAAAAGGCAAAAAACATTCATATTTAACATGTTTTAGTAAATACTTATTAAAACATGGTATGGGATAGTAATAAATATAGTCTATTTATATCAAAAAATTACAATGGACAATTTTCATGGTAATCAATGAGTTCTATTGGAGTTCGCTCAAAATTATATTCTTTATAATGTTCTGCCACTTCATCAAGTACTTCATTAATAGCTTCAGGCGTATGTAGGGTAACTAACCGTAACCGGTAATCTTTAATACCCGGCAAACCTTTTAAATAATTAGTGTAATGCCTACGCATTTCATTTATGCCAACAACTGGCCCTTTCCAATCAATAGATTTTTCTAAATGCTTTTTGCAAACCTCAATTCTTTCTATTAGAGATGGACTAGGTAATATTTCTCCAGTATTCAGAAAATGTTTTATTTCTCTAAAAATCCACGGGTAACCAATGGCAGCTCTACCAATCATAATACCATCTACACCATATCTTTCTTTATATTCTTTTGCTTTTTGAGGGCTATCAATATCGCCGTTTCCAAAAACCGGAATGGTAATACGGGGGTTGTTTTTTACTTTTGCAATCAATGTCCAGTCTGCCTGGCCTTTGTATAATTGGCACCTTGTACGGCCATGTATAGATATGGCTGCAACACCTATATCTTGCATACGCTCAGCCACTTCTTCAATATTTTTAGTATTATCATCCCAGCCTAATCTTGTTTTTATTGTAACAGGTAACTTTGTGCCTTGTATTACTGATTTTGTTAACCGCTCCATTAAATTAATATCTTTTAAAACCCCAGCCCCAGCTCCTTTTAAGGCAACTTTTTTTACAGGGCAACCAAAATTTATATCAATAAAATCTGGATTTACTGCTTCACAAATAGCAGCACTTTGCCCCATAGCTTCCTCATCTCCCCCAAAAATTTGAATAGCAAATGGCCTTTCTTCTTCATTAAAATCAAGCTTTTTTAGGCTTTTCATAGCATCTCTAATTAAGCCTTCGCTGCTTATAAATTCACTATACATTACATCAGCCCCATTATCTTTACATACGGCTCTAAAGGGTGGGTCACTCACATCTTCCATAGGTGCAAGTAATAGCGGAAACTCAGGTAATTGTATATGGCCTATTTTTGGCATGTTTTCTTGTTAAATTATTTTTTTATTTGTTTTTTGCTGAATTCTTTATTTGTTATTTTGGGTTTCTATAATTTTTACGGGAGCTATATAACTCACAACCCATTACCTATCCCCAATAAAACAATTATATTGCAACAAAATTACAACAAAGTTTTAAAAGGTATGGAATACAGAAGCATAAAAGGTTTTACAGGCTTGGCACAGTTGGGTTTTTTGTTTGCCTTTGTGGGTTTTGGGTTTATATTAGCAGGTATAGTTCAATATTTGTTAACATCATCAATATTACCACAAGGGGCTAAAATTACGGATATTGAAACGGTAAAAACTGCCATTTTAAGTGCACAAAATGTTGGTACAGCTAGGTTAATGCAAGTGCTGGGCACTTGTATGTTATTTTTTGTGCCTGCAATACTATGGAATTATGTAAGCAATGGTAAAAATTTACAGTGGCTTGGTTTTAATAAACACTTTAGTGGTTTTCAAATAGCCATTGGTTTTATGATCATTTTTGCTGGTAGTTATGCCGCTGCCCCTCTGGCAGATTTTACAAAATACATACTTACACATTTTCCAAAAATAAATGAAATAGCCAAACAAGCAGAGGCAGAGTATAACCAACAGGTTTTGGCACTTAGTAATTTAAAAAATGGAATAGATTATGTTGTGGCATTATTTATTATGGCATTTTTTCCAGCCTTGTTTGAAGAAGTATTTTTTAGAGCTGTTGTGCAAAAATTTTTAACAAAATGGTGGGCAAAGCCAATAGTTGCCATTATAATTACTAGTATTTTATTTAGCCTTGTGCACTGGAGTATTTATTTATTTTTAAGTAGACTTACACTTGGCCTTGTATTGGGCTTTATGTATTATAAAACAAAAAATATTTGGGTAAATGTAATTGCTCATTTTATAAATAATGCATTTGCCTTAACTGCTTTGTATGTTATGAAGTTACAAAAACAAAAAATTGATTTAGACAAGCTTGACCCTAAAGTACATTGGAGTATGGGTATAGTGGCAATTATAGCTTTAGTTGGTTTGTTTTTATTACTTACCAAGTATTCACAAAAAAATGTACGTATCATATCTAACGAGGAAGAAATGTATCTACAAGATGATATATAATTACACAAAAATATTTTACAAAAAACAGTTTACTTAGTATGGCTTTAAACACTCAGGTTTTTAAAACTAGATCGCTCACTGCAATAGTATTTACCATAGCAATGCTTGCAGGCATTTTAATAAACTTTTACACTTTTATAGGGTTGTTTTTACTTATACTTTGTGGCTGTTTGTATGAGTTTAGAAAATTAATAAAGCTCATAAAACCTACCAAATATGTAAGCCTATTGGCTCTTAGTATACCCTATATTATAATGCCTATATTAATGATGATTGAATTAGGCAGAAAATACAACGAAGGCAATGTTGGTTACCTTAATTATAGTTTTATTTATCCTTTAGCTATACTCATATCTATTTGGATAAATGATACAATGGCTTACTTAGTTGGTTCGTTTATTGGCAAAACACCGCTAACTAAAATATCGCCAAAAAAAACTTGGGAGGGTACTATTGGTGGTGCTGTATTGTGTATAATATTAGTGCCAACTATACTTCATTTTATACCAGCTTTTAGTGTTTTAGGCTGGCAGCATTGGCTACATATTGCACTTATTTGTAGTGTTTTTGGTAGCATTGGAGATTTAATTGAAAGTAAAATAAAACGATTAGCCAATGTAAAAGATAGTGGTAATTTTATGCCTGGCCATGGTGGCTTTTTAGATAGGTTTGACTCTCTTTTGGTAGCTACTCCATTTGTATGGCTTTACGTGCAGATTTTTGTATTGTAAATAGTACATTTGCACTCTCTTACTAACTTATTTATTATGACAATTCACAGAGAAGGTTACAGAACAATATCAATAACCACCCTAATTTTTATTGCACTTAATATGGCATTTTTTTATTTTTTTGGTGCTTCCCTATTATGGTTGTGTATACTTTTTTTTGTAGCAACGCTCGGTTTTACTTTATTTATTGTGTCTTTTTTTAGAATACCTAATAGAACACTTACCATAAATAATAACCAAATTATTTGCCCTGCTGATGGCAAGGTGGTGGTAATTGAAGAGGCGGTAGATGATGAGTACTTTAAAACTAAACGCTTACAAGTATCAGTTTTTATGAGCCCTGCAAATGTGCATGTAAATAGAAACCCAATAGATGGTGAGGTAGTGTACAATAAATATCATAAGGGCAAATATTTAGTAGCATGGAATCCAAAATCATCTACAGAAAATGAACGTCATAGTATAGTTATTAAAAAAGGATCTGTGGAAATTTTAGTAAAACAAATTGCAGGTGCACTTGCTAAAAGAATAATTAACTACACACAAGTAGGCCAAATGGTTAAACAAACTGATGAGTTTGGTTTTATTAAGTTTGGTAGCCGTGTAGATTTATTATTGCCCCTTGGCACTGTTATAAATGTAAAATTAAATGAAGTAGTAAAGGGTGGTGTAACAGTAATAGGTACAATATAAAATTTAACAATATTTCATTTAAATAATATTAATTTATATATATATTTACCTAATCGAATTTTAAATTAAAAAATATAAAATGAAAAAAGTATTATTATTTGCTACAGTTGCACTTTTAGTATCTACAGCTACATTTGCTGAAGCTGGAAAAGGCAAAAAAAAGAAAAAAGCTAAATCATCATGTTGCAGCAAGGCTTCAAAAAGCTGCCACAAAGATGAAAAAACTGCAAAAATGTAAGTTTAAACCTTTATAACAACAAAGGCTGCTCTATGAGCAGCCTTTGTTGTTATAGTATACTTAGTAAATCTTTAAAATGATTAATGGTGTACGTAGGCTCAAGCTTTAGTGGTTCATTTATGTGATTTACAAATACTGCATGCATACCAACATTTAAAGCCCCTTGTATATCTGCTTCCTGATTATCGCCAAGCATTAAACTTTGTTGCACTGTGGCATTTGTTTGCTGCAATGCATACTCAAATATTTCTTTTTTAGGTTTTAAACTATTGCTTTTTTCTGAGGTAATCATTTCAGTAAAAAAAACATTTAATCCGCTATTGGTAAGCTTTTTAGTTTGTACATTTTCAAAACCATTGGTAATTAAATGCAACACATACCCCTTATCTTTTAAATATGCAAGTATTTCAAAAGTATATGGAAATACAGCTTTTTTGGTAGGCAAAATTGCTAAAAATTCGGAACTTAATTTTTTTGATAATGCATCGTCAGCAATTTTAAAATCGAGCAGGGTACGCCACATTCTTTTCCACTTTAGCTCTTCAACACCTATAAAACCAGCCTCATACCTTGCCCATAAATGTGCATTATGAAATAAATACCTTTCATAAAAATCATCAAAAGGTACTTTTATATTTTCTTCTAAACCATTGCTATATAAATCAGCAAGAGTTGCTTTTGCGTTGGTATCAAAATCCCAAATGGTATGATCTAAATCAAAAAACAAGTGTTTGTAAGTAGCCATGTTGGGCATTTAAAATTTAATGTAAAACTGAAAAAAACTTCTAAAAAAACATAAGTTATACCGTTAGGGTAAAATAATTTGAAAAGAAAATATAATTTATTTACCAATCATACTATCTACACTTACTTTACCAGCACCTACTAATAATAATACAACATACCCTACTAAATATAAGGTTGCCGCTTGGCCTTTACCAAAAAAATCGCCATTGTGAGCAACAAATAAAGCTACGGCCATGGTAATTATTAAAGGAATACAGGCAAGCCTAGTAAATAAACCAAGTATTATTAATATGCTACAAAAAAATTCAGCAAAAATAACTAAAGCTGTAGTAGCTTTTTGGCCAATACCAAACAAGTTCATCATTTGTGATGCCGTACCATTAAAATCTACTAATTTATCATAGCCGTGCTTTAGCATTAATACGCCAATTACAATTCTTAATAATAGCATAGCAGTAGTAAATGCTCCGGCACTGTACTGTGTTGATAAAAGTTTTTTCATATTTTTTTATTTATTTATGATGTTGTTAACAGCAATGTAAAAATAGTTTTCATTTGTTTACATTACAAGTATAATTTTAAAAAATATATTTGTTGTTTTGTAAACGGTACATAAATTGCTAATGCATTTTACACATACACAAATTGCTCATTTTGTTTTAATTAACCCATCAATGTACAAAAAAATAATTTTTGTTTTAAATGCTGTAATACTCACTTATGCTGCATTTGCACAACCAACACATGTAATTACCGATGTTGAAAAACAATACAAAACAGCTAAAACTTTTATTTTAAAAGAGCAATATGCTTTTGCTTATAGCATTGTAAAAGAGCTAAAAAAACATAACAACCAACAAACCAAAAGTGATAATGCTTATTTGTATGATGATGTAAATTATTATAATGCTTTATGTGAGTTAAAATTATTGCAGCCAATTGGTAAGATAGATGCTATTGAATTTATTAATAGTGTAAACAATGAACCGCTAAGGCAATTAATGAGTTTTAACCTTGGCCACTTCTGTTTTTTACAAAACGAATTTCAAAACGCTATTACCTATTTTAATGAAGCAGGTTTTGATAATTTAAGCAACGATCAAATTGCTGATGCAAAATTTGAAAAAGCGTATGCACTTTTTAACCTAAGCAGGTTTGAAGAGGCAAAACCATTGTTTAATGAAATACACCAACTACCCACTGGCAAATATTTTATACCAGCTAATTATTATTATGGTTTTATTGCTTATTATGAAAAGCAATATTTTGAAGCTTTAAAAGCATTTAAATTGGTGGAAACTATTGAGGAGTACAAAGCTGTGGTTCCCTATTACATAGCAGAAATTTATTATGCACAAGGCAAAAAAGATGATGCATTACTTTATGGAGAAACTATACTAAAACGAAACACTGTTTTATACTATGATAAACAACTGCGTTTATTAATTGGCCAAATTTATTATGAAAATAAACAATATAGTAATGCACTGCCTTTGCTACAAAGCTATGTAAGCAGTACAGATAAAGTACCTAAAGAAATTTTATATGAATTAAGCTATTGTTATTATATAGAAGGCAATAATACCAAAGCCATAGAAGGGTTTAAACAGCTTAGCAGCCTCACTGATTCTATGGGGCAAAACAGCATGTATTTATTAGGATCTTTATACATAAAAACGAACAATAAAGCTAATGCACGTACTGCATTTCAATATAGTGCTTACAATAATAGCAACCCATTACAACAGCAAATAGCTCAATTTAATTATGCAAAATTAAGCTATGAGTTAGGGTATCAAAACGTGGCATTAAATGAAATAAAAGCTTATCTAAAAAAGTACCCATCAAGCACAAATGATGCTGAAGCAAAAGAGATTTTAGTATCCTTACTGGCAGGTACCAATAACTATGATGATGCATTAAATGTTTACAACTCCCTTGAAAACCCAACAACACCTATGCAAAAACTATACCCAGCCATTTTATATGGAAAAGCAATAGGGTATGTAAATGATTTACAATTGCAAAAGGCTGATGATTTGTTTACCAAAATAATATCTATAGCTAGCAATAGTACTATAGCAACTTATGCTAATTTTTGGAGAGGAGAAATTGCTTTTAGAATGCAGCAATACAATAATGCAATTGGTTTTTTAAATACTTTTTTAAAAGGAAATGTACCCTCTCAAGGAGAAGCAAACATTACAACAGCAAAATACAATTTAGGTTATAGTGCTTTTAAATTAGAAAATTACAATCAAGCAATTCAATATTTTGAGCAGGTGGTAAAGCAGCTTACCCCCTCATCTACCCCTTTGGAACAAGATGCTTATTTGCGTATGGCAGATGCTTATTACATACAAAAAGATTATACTAAAGCTCAACAATTATATGATGCTGCATTGCAAGCAAACACTTTACAGGCAGATTATGCATACTATCAAAAAGCCATGATATTAGGCATAAAAAGTAGTACTGAAAAAATACAACTACTTAATAAATTAAATAAACTATACCCTTCAAGCTCCTTACAGCAAGAGGCAAATATGGAAATTGCCTTAACATTAATTGCTGATGAAAAATTTACAGATGCCATTGGATATTTAAATAAAATTATACAAAGTAATGATGGTGGCTTAAAACCAAGGGCATATTTAAAATTAGGATTAGCTCATTATAACAGCACTAACAATACAGCAGCATTAAATGCTTACACACAACTACTGCAAACATACCCTCAAAGTAGAGAGGCAGATGAAGCTGTAGATATTGTAAAAAGTATTTATGTAGATGATGGAAAACCTGAAGAATATATTTCATTGATGCAAAAAATTGGAAGGCAAGTAACTGCAACTGAATCAGATTCATTAAGCTATGATGCTGCTTTTGCTAAATACAGTGCAAATAATTGTACAGCAGCTCAAACAGCGTTTACCAACTACATTAACAAAAACCCTCAAGGTGCATTTGTTATAGATGCTTATTTTTTACGAAGTGAGTGCTATAAAAAAAGCAACGAAATAGCTAATGCCATTGCAGGATACACTTTTGTAAGTGCAAAGGGTAGCAATAAATATTTTGAAAAAGCTACATTGTATGCAGCACAACTAAATTATTTTGAAACAAAAAATTATTTAGAAGCTAAAAAATATTTTAGCATACTAAGCACCAATGCTGCTAACCAAGATAATCAGCTAGAAGCCTTACGTGGCCTGGTAAGAAGTTTATACCAGCTAAAAGATTATGCAGGGGCAAATGTAACTTCAAAAGCCTTACTTGCACGTAAAGGTATAAGTACAGATGATAAATCAATTGGCTATTTAGTGTTGGGTAAAAATGCACAAGCTCAATCTGACTGTGCTGCAGCTATAACAGCTTTTAAACAAGTAGCTGCCATAAACAAATCTGCTTGGGGAGCTGAGGCAAGATATGAAATTGCCAACTGCTACTTATTCCAAAATAACTACTCAATGGCAGAAAAAGCTGCACTAGCTACCATTAAAGAAACTGGAAGTTATGATCAATGGGTTACCAAATCATACATATTATTGGGAGATATTTTTATGGCTCAAAAAGATTATTTCAATGCAAAAGCCACTTACCAAAGCATTATCAAAAATGCAAGTATTATTGATTTAAAAATTGAAGCTCAAGAAAAATTTGAAAAAGCAACAGAAGCAGAAAAACTACAATCAAACCTTAGCAACTAAACTTATGTATAAAATAATAACCATTGCCATTGCTGTTTTTATGAGTAATATTATGATTGCACAAGAGCCTGGCAAGCAACAAAGTATAGATATTAACTCAGCCTATAAACCTGTTTTAAGAAATGCTGTAAAAATAAATTTTGCTGGCACATTTTTACCAGTAGATACCAGCAAACCAATTTTACAATACAATATACCATCTCAAAATTTATTGTATGGTTACATGCCAATAAGCCTAAAGCCATTGGCATTAGTGCAGGATACCAATTTATATTTAGGCAACAAAAATTATGTAAAACTTGGATATGGAAATTACAATAGTCCTTATGTTGGTGTTGGATTAAGTATTGGCGACGGCAAAAAAAGTTTACTAAATTTTACTGGAGATTATATTAAGGCAACCGGCAATATTGCAAACCAACAGTATAGCCAACTTAACACAGCTATTGCAGGAAGTTATTTTTTGCCTAAAAATGAGTTGTATGGTAGCACAAAATTTCAAGTACACAACTATAATTTATATGGCTACGACCATGCAGTATATAATTTTTCTAAAGCCCAAGTACAACAACAATTACAAACTGCATCACTTTTGGTTGGGTATAAAAATACTGTTGAAAATAATGCAGGTATAAATTACAACCCAACAATAAACTTAGAGGTATTTGCCAATAAAAATAAAGCAACTGAAACTAACGCTATTATTAACCTACCAGCAAGTAAAATGATAAATGAAAAGTTAACTGCTGCTGTTACTATAATTGCAGATTTAACGCAGTACACAAAAAACAACGTTGGTAATAGTAACACTTTAAAAATAAACAATAATATTTTTCAAATAGTACCTACAATACAATACCAAAATGATGTTGTAAAACTTACTGTAGGGGCTACACCAATATTTAATAATAGTACATACGAAATACTACCTAATCTACAAGGTGAAGCACAAATAAAAGATAATGTTTTTGCAGTACAAGCAGGTATAGTTGGCCGTATAACAAAAAATAATTATAAAAATTTAACATCCATTAATCCATACTTAACCCCATTAACTACCCAAATAAATACCACTGAAACTGAAATTTATGGAGGTATAAAAACAAGTATTGCCAAACATTTTAATTTTAGTGCCAAAGCCGGTTTTGTAAAGTATAAAAACCTCCCTCTATTTATTAATGATTCTACACTCGTTGAAAATGAAAGACAATTTATTATTAGTAATGAAAAAAACATTAACAACCTAAAACTACATGCTGATTTTAGTTATATAAACAAAGATAAATTTGAACTTACTGCAGCCATAACTTTTAATGGCTATACCGGCTTAAAAACAAATGCTATGGCATGGCATACTTTGCCGGTTGAGCTAAAGAGTGCTTTACGCTGGCAGCTATTTAAAAAATTATTGGTGAAGTATGATGTGTACATTTTTGATGGTAGCAATTATTTAACTAAAGGAAACACAGCAAAATCGTTAGGAGGTGGTACTGATGTGAGTGCAGGTTTGGAATATCAACTTACAAAAAAGATAGCAATTTGGGGAGATGCTAATAATATTTTAAACAACACATACCAACGTTGGCATAATTACGAAGTATATGGTGCTAACTTTATGGGCGGAATTATATTGAATTTTTAATAACAAAGTTTATTATTGCATCATGCAACAGCTAATTACAAATTTTTTACTTCAGCATCTTTACTGCCCTCTACCAACTATTGGCAGCTTGCAACTACAACAACTTGCAGCTAAAAGCATATTAGGTGAGCAAACTATACTAGCACCAAAGCCTTATGTGGAGCTTGTTAGTACAAATACTGCCACCGAAGCTTTATTAAGTTTTATAGCCACAGAGCAACAATGTAGTGTAGATGATGCAAATGGTAAATTGCTAAATTTTTGTACAGGTATAAAAAATTTACAAAAAAATGATACCATAAGCTTGCCACATGTTGGACATTTTTTTATAGATGCTGATGGTTTTTTAGCATTTGAAAGTGTTGAAATCCCATCAGAATATTTACCAAGTGTTGTAGCCGAAAAAGTAGTACACCCTCATGTAGCACACAATATGCTAGTAGGTGATACGGAAACTAACACAGCAGCTATGGTGGAGTTTTACACCGAAACAGCAACACCTAAAAAAAGTAAATGGTGGCTTTGGGCTGCAGTTTTTTTTATGGTAGCAGTAGCTAGTTTTGCATATCTTATTATGCAACATACCATACAACATTTTGGCGGCAATGTAAAAAAAGTAATTCCAACAACATCTCAAAAAACCTATACTACAAAGCCATAATTTGTTTTATAAATGATAACATATACTCAATGCCCAGTTTGTAGTAGTAACAACATTAGCGATGCTTTATCTGCAAAAGATAACACAGTAAGCCAACAACAATTTACTATTTGTAGCTGCCAACATTGTACACATTTATTTACACAGCATATTCCTACACAAGATGCTATTGGGGCTTTTTACCAATCAGAAAATTACATTTCTCACTCAGATACGCAACAAGGAATTGTAAATAAGTTATACCACTTTGTAAGAAAACTAACCTTACAAAAAAAGTTACAATTACTGCAAAAATATACTGGCAAAAAAACAGGCAGTGTATTAGATATTGGTTGTGGTACGGGTGCATTTTTACATACTATGCAGCAGGCTGGTTGGCAATGTACAGGCTTAGAGCCAGATGAAGCAGCTAGAAAAAAAGCTAAAGAATTATATAAAATTAATGCTCAACCATCTCAACAAATATATAATTTACCACTGCAAACTTATGATGCCATAACTATGTGGCATGTGTTAGAACATGTACATGAGTTGCATGAATATATAGCTCAATTAAAAAAACTAATAACGGTTGATGGTAAAATTTTTATAGCCGTACCAAACCATACAAGCTACGATGCTGCTCATTATGGTAAGTTTTGGGCTGCCTATGATGTGCCTAGGCATTTGTATCATTTTAGCCCTGCTAGTATGAACAAATTAATGGATTTGCATGGCTTGGTTATTAAAAAAATGAAGCCAATGTGGTTTGATAGTTTTTATGTAAGTATGCTTAGCGAAAAATATTCAAATGGAAAAGGTAATTTAGCTAAAGCTTTTTTGGTAGGTTTATTATCAAACATAAAAACAATAAGTAACAATAACAAATGCAGTTCAGTAATTTACATTATTGAAAATAAAGTTTAATTCATTTGTAATTCGTACAACTTGTTCCAACGCTTACCTGTTACAAAAAATGTTTTTGTTTCTTTATTGTAAGCAATACCGTTTAATACATCGGTTCTGCCTTGTACAACATCTTTAGGATCTTGCAAATTGCTAAGAGTAAGTTTCCCAACAATGGCACCCGTTTGAGGATCTATTTTTATAATATCATTTGTTGTATATACATTAGCCCATACAAACCCATCTACATACTCTAATTCGTTTACACTATCTACAGGTCCAAGATCGTTGTGTATATGTACCGTGTTTTTAATTTTAAAAGTTATAGGGTCTACAATGTACAAATCGCTACTGCCGGTGGTTATAAGCAAATCAGTACCGTTATTTGTTAAGCCCCAACCTTCGTAAGGCCAAGTAAATTGTGCAATTACTTTTGTAATATTATTTACATCATATACAAATACATTATTGGTTTGATAAGTAAGTTGATATATTTTACCATTTAAAATTGTTAGGCCTTCGGCAAAAATTTTATCGGTACCCATTTTATGGGTTTGTATAATTTTACCGGTTTTTGCATCGCCATATTGTAATAATGAGCTTTGGTAATCGCCACCACTTTCGTATAAGTTTCCATTATAAAATTCAAGCCCTTGGGTATAGCTTGCAGTATCGTGTGGATATTGTGCTATTACCGTATATGATATTATTTTTGTGGTAGAAATAGATTTTTCCTGAATATCTGGGATTCTTGAATTATCAGTATCTGTTGTACAAGAACAAAAAAAACAAAA
>JANMAV010000222.1:0-16360 GCA_031360055.1 Ferruginibacter sp. | reverse complement strand
GATACTTTGTTTATAAAAATTTTATATTAATCAAAAATGAGAATAAATTAAACGTATAAAAACTTTTAGTTATTTGTATTATTTTTTGTGAAAGATAATTATTTTGCCTTTGTTCAAAAATATTTTTATCATTATCTTTACCCGAAACGTTAAATTTTTACTAAGCTTATGTTCAATATTATACTTTTTGGCCCACCTGGTAGTGGTAAGGGAACTCAAAGCGAAAAAATTATAGAAAAGTATGGTTTAGTACATTTAAGCACTGGCGATTTGCTCCGAAACCAAATTGCTCAACAAACTACACTTGGTTTAGAAGCAAAAAAATTAATGGATAAGGGTCAATTAGTGCCCGATGCTGTAGTTGTAGGTATGATAAGCAGTGCTTTAGATGATAATCCAAAAGCAAAAGGTTTTTTATTTGATGGGTTTCCTCGTACTGCATCTCAAGCAAAATCATTAGATGATTTGTTAAATTCAAAAAAACAACAAATTGCAGTAATGCTAGCATTAGATGTTAGTGAAAATGAACTTATAAAACGTATTTTAAAAAGAGGCCAAACTAGCGGACGATCGGACGATACTAACGAGGCCATTATTGCTGAAAGAGTAGCAGAGTATAAAAATAAAACTGAAGCCGTAGCAGATTATTATAGATTATTTAATAAAGTTGTAATGGTACCCGGCGAAGGAAGTATTGATGATATTTTTAAAAGACTGACTGTTGAAATAGATATAAGAAAGTGATGTATGTATAAGTAATTTATTTGTTTAATGAATTAGTTTACTCTTTTAAAATTACTATATTTATTTTAGTGAAATATAAAGAATTGAGTATGATGTACATCAACTAAATACCTCAACCTCATACACCCCACTATTATTTTTGGCAATTTTATTACTGTAAAACCCACCTGGCTCAGGTATACTTTCATCTAAATAAAAATTAATACAATTTTTGCTTAACCCTTCAAAAATTAGGGTAAAGTAAGCGTAGTTATTTTTAATTTTTGGAATAGTCCAATTTGGGTAAACTGCAATATTTTCAACATGTAATAATGCACTAGTTTTGCCGTTATTATCTATTAACACGGCACTTTTCCAAATACGTATAGCATTAGCATATTTAAGTTTACAATGTACAATGGTTTGCCCAAGTTCATCTACAGCGTTTAGCAAAGCGGTATCTGGCACAACTAAAGGATCATCTAACATACTCATGTACTAAAAATTTATTGCAAAGTTAGTAATGTAAAGCAAACTCATTACTATATAAATAACCACTAAAAAGCCTATATTTGCCTATATGATGAACGTTGAAAACATGGAGTATAATACTACCCGTAACCACCTTATAATGAAGGAATATGGTAGGCATATACAAAAAATGGTTGAGTATTTACTTACGCTTGAAGATAAGCAGGAACGCCAAAAAAATGCTTATGCAGTTATTGAACTAATGGGCTTTTTAAACCCCCACCTAAAAAATGTAGATGATTTTAGACATAAATTATGGGATCATTTATTCTTAATTAGCGATTTTACCTTAGATGTTGATAGCCCATACCCTATACCTACAAGAGAAACTTTAAAAGCAAAACCAGAGGTATTGCGTTACCCTAAAAAGTATCCTAAATTTAACCACTTAGGTAAAAATATAGAGGTTGTTATTGATAAAGCTTTAAAAGAAGAAAACCCCGATAAAAAACAAGGATTTGCAAACGCTATTGCTTATTACATGAAACTTACTTATAGCAACTGGCATAAAGAACTTGTACATGATGATAATATACAAAATGAGCTAAGCGATATGACACACGGTGAGCTAGCTTTTAATAACAGGCCATTTGTAAAACACCAAGCACAGCGTATAGAAAGAGATGAATACCCTGCTCGTAATAATTATCGTAAAAACTTTGGTGCTAGAGATAATAGAAACAATAATAACAATAACCGTAATAACAATGGCCAAAACAATAACAACGGCCGTAACCCTAACCCACAAGGCGGTAGCAATAGAGATGCACAAGGTGGTGGGCCAGCAAGAAATAATAACAATAGAAATTTTAAAAAAAGATTTTAAAAATTATTTGTAAAATATAATTTTAAAAAATTACTAAGCCAGCAGTAAACAGTCTATTTGTTTGTTGTTGGCTTTTTTATATTTTACCACTATAATTTTTTTATACATTTTGATAAACTATTTTTGAGGAAATTAAAATAATTACATGTCTATTTTTGAAGTTAGAGGTGGCAACAAGCTACAAGGTACCATTACACCACAAGGAGCAAAAAATGAAGCCTTACAAATATTAAGTGCTGTATTGCTTACTGCTGAGCCCATGCACATATATAACATACCTAACATTATAGATGTAAACTTGCTTATAGAATTGCTGCACGAAATGAATGTAACTGTAGAGAAAACTGGGAGCAATAGTTATACATTTACAGCAGATAAGGTTAATGTAAATTACCTCCAAAGCCAAGATTATTTTAAAAAAAGTGGACGCCTAAGAGGTTCCGTAATGCTTGCAGGCCCACTATTAGCTAGGTTTAAGAAAGCATACTTGCCAAAGCCCGGTGGCGATAAAATTGGTAGGCGTAGGCTTGATACCCACATTATAGGTTTTGAAAGATTAGGTGCTTCATTTACATACAATAGCGATACCGGTTTTTTTGATTTGCAGGCCGAAGAGTTGAAGGGTTGCTACATGTTGCTAGATGAGCCAAGTGTAACAGGCACAGCAAATATATTAATGGCAGCAGTACTAGCCACTGGCACTACTACTATATACAATGCAGCTTGTGAGCCTTACATACAACAGCTTTGTAAAATGCTAGTTAAAATGGGGGCTAATATACAAGGCATTGGTAGCAATATGTTACTTATAACTGGTGTACAACAACTACGGGGCACAAGCCACACTATGCTACCTGATATGATAGAAGTGGGGAGTTTTATTGGCCTAGCTGCTATGACACAAGGAGATGTAACCATAAAAAATGCTGGCGTGCAAGAGCTTGGCATAATACCTGAAAAATTTAGACAACTTGGAATAACAATTAATATTATGGGCAACGATATACATATACCACAGCAGGATAAATATGAAATAACTAAATTTTTAGATGGAGGTATTTTAACTATTTATGATAACCCTTGGCCTGGCTTTACACCTGATTTATTGAGCATAGTTTTAGTAACTGCTATACAAGCACATGGCAGTGTATTGATACACCAAAAAATGTTTGAGAGCCGATTGTTTTTTACTGATAAATTAATAGAAATGGGAGCACAAATTATTTTGTGTGATCCACATAGAGCCGTTGTTATAGGCCTTGAAAGAGAAAAGCAATTAAGAGGTATAACCATGACAAGCCCTGATATACGTGCAGGTGTAGCCTTGCTTATTGCAGCATTAAGTGCTCAAGGTAAAAGCACCATTCAAAATATTGAACAAATAGATAGAGGGTACGAAAATATTGATGGTAGGTTGCAGGCATTAGGGGCAGATATTGTGAGAATAGGCTAATAAAATAATTTGCTAAACTGCTAATCAGCTTTGTAATTAAATGAATTATTTAATTTTCATTATTTGTATTTTAATTTTCTCTTTAAAAATAATCTAAAAAGTAGTACTTGCTAATCTTGATACTCAAAACTTGATACTCAATATATGATACTCAATTCTTTCACATGAACAAAATCCTTATTATAACAGCTCCATCTGGAGCAGGTAAAACTTCAATTACTAAGCATTTAATGGCAAAGTTTAGCATGCTCACATTTTCAGTATCAGCAGCTACAAGGCAGCCAAGAGGTGTGGAGAAACATGCTGTAGATTATTATTTTATTAGTGGAGAAGAATTTAAAAGTAAAATTCAGCATAACGAATTTGTAGAGTGGGAAATGGTTTATGAAGGTAAATATTATGGTACTTTAAAAAGTGAATTGCAGCGTATTTGGGATATGGGTAAAGTGCCCGTACTTGATATTGATGTAAAAGGTGCCATACACGTACAACAACAATTTAATGAGGGTACACTGAGTTTGTTTATTGAGCCACCTTCAGTAAATGAGCTTAAAATTAGGCTACAAGGTAGGGGTACAGAAAATGAAGAATCGCTTGCAGCTAGGGTAAATAAAGCAGCCTATGAGTTATCGTTTAAAGAACATTTTAATAAAGTTATAGTAAATGAAGATTTAGCAATGGCTTGTAATGAAGCTGAGAAAATTGTTGGAGAATTTTTAAGCAATTAAAAATTGTGTTTAATTACTTATTTTTATGATATGGATCTATCTCAACTAATAGCAATTTTTATATCACTTTTTATATCACTTCTTTTAATTGGCTTTTTTGCAGGGATAGAAATTGCATTTGTATCTACCAATAAATTATCATTAGAGCTTAATAAAAAGCAAGGAACATATACAGGCAAAATATGGGGAAATTTTGCTGAACACCCAGCAAAATTTATTGGAACTATTTTAGTTGTAGCAAACATTGTGTTGGTAATATATGGCTTGCTTATTGGATATTTGCTTGAGCCACTTTGGGAAAACTTAGAAAAGTTTTTAGCTAGATACAACATTAACAATTTTGTAGTGTATGTAAAATTATTGTTTGAAATTGTAATAGCCACTACAATTATAATTATTACTGAATGTGTGGTAAAAGCTTTATTTAGAGCCCGTAATTATAGCATCTTATCTAATAACTTTATTACTTATTTAGTATCATTTTTTCATGCAAGTTTTAATTGGATAGCCTCAATTTTTGTAAGTATAGCAGAGTGGATGCTAGAGTACCTTTTTAATGTAAAAATTACTGATAAAAGAGAGGTGTTTAGTAAGATAGATTTAGAACATTATTTACAACAAAATAAAATGCATAACAATGAAACTGATGCTAGCGATATTAATAAAGCACTTTTTGAAAATGCCTTATCTCTTAGTGAAGTAAGGTTAAGAGAATGCCTGATACCCCGTAAAGAAATTGTAAGTATTAGCCAAGATAGTAGTGTTGATGATGCACAAAAATTATTTATAGAAACTAGATTGAGTAAGCTAGTGGTTTTTGATAAAAATATTGATACCATTACTGGCTACATACACCAACTCGGTTTGTTTAAAAACCCAACATCATTGCAAGATATTTTGTTACCTATACCCACAGTGCCTGAAACCATGAGCGCTACAGATTTGATGACCAAATTTACAGCCGAAAGAAAAAGTATAGCTTGGGTAATAGATGAATTTGGAGGTACAGCTGGTATTGTAACCATGGAAGATTTATTGGAAGAAATTTTTGGTGAAATAAAAGATGAATATGATGATGAACATGATAACCAAGATTACAAAAAAATAAGTGATTCAGAATATCTTTTCAGCGGCCGTATTAAATTAGACAGTATTACAGAAAAGTTTGGATTGCAGTTTCCTGATGATGAAACAGCTGAAACCCTATCAGGCTACATTATACAGCAACACGAAACTATACCCCAGCAAAAGCAACAAATAATTATAGGTAATTATGAATTTGATATATTAACTGTAAGCGATACGAGAATAGTAACTGTGAAATTGAAAATTTTGAGGGCAACAAATAACGGCTAAAATGTAAATACAAAGGGTGAGTTTTGTTTTTTAGTAACAATTATTTCAGTAACTAATTCTTGGTTTTGCAAAGTTGTATACACAGTACATTTATCTATATTTTGAATTGGTTTTAGCATAGCACTTGGTACAAATTTTATGATTGATGCTGGTATTTGAGATGCCAATATATGTGCATAGAGCACTCCAGTAATATTTTTTTTATTACCAAGCTCTACATAATTATTAGCACTAATATTAAGCAAGTTTGGTGCTGTATCTATATATGTTTTTACAAAAGGTATAGGTGTAAATAATTTACCTGCACTAGTGTTTTCTATATATCCATTTTGCTGCCACTGCAAAAACAGATTATATGTATTTGCACCAGCTATAGTGAAACTAAAAGCCGGCTCCTCAACTTTATTTACTACTACATTTTGGGTAACATTATAATCATCGTCGTAGGTATTGGTTAAGGCAGAATCTATTCTAGTTTTAAAGCCATTAATGGTTAGGTGATATAGAGTATTTGTGGGTTGTAAAAGGCTATCAAAGGGTATGTTTAGCCATTTACTTATACTGGCTTTTGTACTATCATTAATGCTATTTATTATATTTAAAGGAGGTTGGCTTACAGCTATTTCTGATAAGGCATTACTATGAATTGTGAAATACATTTGGTTAAAAATATATTGTTGTTTTGGTAATATTGTAGCCTTAATGGTAAGCCCAATAGCATCTAAATTTGCTATAATGGAAGCATCTTTTTGCAAAAAATTATTAGCCTTTGTGTAAAAAGTAAAATGGTTGTTGCTAGCAATAATATTTGTTGAAATAGCTTTGTTTAGAAATTGCTTTTTTACAAATAACTCACCAATAACTTCTTGTAATAAAGCATCATTTGCAAGGTGGTTTGTAACTAAAACAGTGTTGTCATTTTTGTAAAAAAGTAAACCTTTTGCCTTACTTATAAACACATTATTGGCTTTTGTTTCAAAATGATACCGCTTCAGACCTTTTGCAAAATCTTTAGAATTGTCAATTTTTTGTACAGTATACCAAATATAAGCTGGTTGTTTTTTTACATGAAAACCAACTAAATAATCAGGCAATACAAACATATCCTTCCAATTTGTACTGTCTTTTTTGGTGCTGTATATGTTACCTTTTTTCCACAGTTTTGGTGTAGTTATTACCTGCCACAATACATGGTTAGTTATGGCTTTTACATCTGCAACAAAAAAATAATCTGCACTTTGTGCTACAGCATTATAATTAAATTTTTTGTAAAATAACTTATAGTAGCCAAAGAATAATGATGCAATAAAAACTAATAAAAACCATTTTTTTTTATTCATTAATCTACACGTTTTTCAGTTTCTTTTCTGTTTGTTTCTGTTATTTTATAAACGTTGTCTATTATGTTAAAAATAAATTCAAGACTATTTTTGTGGTTACCCTCTATATTTAAAGTACTAGTACCAACCACAAAACCATCTTTAAAACTACTCTCAGTTTTTACTGTACCCATATTTTGCTGTAAATAATTACAAATATCTTTATTGGTTTTAGTGCTAGCCTCTTGCTCTAAAATTGACATTAATTTTTTTGTATTTAACTGTGCTGAATAATTATTATTTAATATTGATTTGTTTATTTCATCATCAACCTTAAAACCAGCGGCACCTTGGCTTATGGCTATAACATCTTTTGATGTAGTAACAATAACTTTGCCATCCTTCACCATAAAATATAGGCTACTAACGGGGTATTTTGAGCTGTCAAAAGCTAGTTCGTAAAACCCACCTTTATCTACATATTTAAATTCAAATTTTGATGCATACTTAACCGGCAAGTTTGCAATTTTTTGCATAAAAGCCTCTTTCTTAGTTTCCATTGCAAAAGTAAAATTTGGGGCAAGCTCTTTTTTTGTTTTTTTAACTTCTGTTTTATTATACTCACTATCGTAGGTATAATCAGTGTAGTCTACCATTTTAGTTGCCATGTTATGCAATACAAACATGTAATTACCAGGCGATAAATCAGACAAACCTTTTTCATCAATTACTATTTCTAATAAATCAACATATACATCTACCAAGTCAGCATATTCCGCCATGTAACTATTACTACGTAAATATTTTTTCATTATTGTATAATAGTAATTTGTAGCAGCTTGGTTGTTTACACTTATTGATGCATAAGCAAGATTATCTGCATTTACCAAAGCAGCAAGCCCAG
Organism: Ferruginibacter sp.; assembly: GCA_031360055.1. Classification (GTDB taxonomy): domain Bacteria; phylum Bacteroidota; class Bacteroidia; order Chitinophagales; family Chitinophagaceae; genus Ferruginibacter. The sequence goes on along the minus strand of JANMAV010000222.1, from coordinate 8,520 downwards.
TTAGTTGCTTGCTGTTCATTACATCTTTACCCATGTTTGCTAAGGCTGGGTCAGCATTAAAGCTTTTTTGCTCTACTCGTATTTTGTTGTTGTCAAAATACATATTCATGCCAGTTAAGTTGCCAGCTACTTTATTGTTAATAGGTGCACTATTACCCCCAAAAATGCCATACTTAAATGCTGAAGAAAACAAATTCTGATATTGAGAAAATAAATTTTCATAATCTGCCCATACACTTATATGTGCATTTGGTTCAATTATCTTTGTATAATTAGTTTCTGAAGATATGTTTTTTATAGTTCCATTAAAACTAGTTTCAATAATTTTTTCAGCAGCAGTTTGTTGTTGCTTTTTTGAAATTAAATCTTGTTGTTGGTTCCATAGTTCTCGTTTCATCATTTCCATACTATCTTCATAAGGCATTACATACGTCTCTTCATTGTATACTTTTACATCTTCATCTGCAGGTTTTTTTTGTGCAGGTTTTTTAGGTACTGTTTTCTTAATAGGAGCTTTTTTGCCATTTATCGGCTTTTTTACATTTGGCTTTTTTGGAACTTTATATCCTTTTTCATTTACAGTTGGATTTTTTTTGGGTGGTACTTTATATTCTTCTACTTGTGTAAATGTAGTATCTGCCTTTACTGTAATACTATCTACAACAACAGTGGTATTATAGCTTTCGTAATAATTCCTTTTATTTTGGTAACTACTTCTTACTAAAATAGCCGTTGTGCTATTGTAGCCAACATAACTATTATCAGATAAGCTAACAAAATCATACCCTTGTTTTGAAACCATTTTATCAGTAGCTTTTACCTTGTATGATTGTTTTAATAATTGCACAAACTGCTCACTATTTTTTAGCGGTAGTACGGTTACAAAATTTAAACAACTATCATCAATATTTACATATTGGTAAGCATCTTGATCTACATTAATACCCATATTTTGTACCGAGGTAACCGTATCGCTTACGCCCAATAATTTATATAAATTATCTTTTACAAAACTGTAGCCATCAATTTTTTGCAAAGGCACATGTTGGCTAAAATTTATACTTCCGTACTTAATTACAAGTGTAGCATTTGCTGGTACTTTACTGAGTAAGTTTTGTGCTTGTAAAAAACTAAAGCATGCTACAATAAAGGTTAAAGAGAGTAATATTTTTTTCATTTAGAAATGGTTATGTTGTTTTCAATACTTTTTTTGTTGGTAATTATATCAAGCATATTTAGCGATAATAATATAGCTTTTTTGCTTGGAGAAATTTTAGCATCTTTATTAGTTGCAGTAGTAATTGGTTGTTCAAATTTATATATGGCAGTGTAATTTGCTGTAGCAAAAATTTCTTTGTCTGCATTGCTCATTTTATTATAATCATCCTTTACTGAAATTTTATTAAGCCTGCTAAATACATTTGTACTACTATTATATATGTAGCTTTTTTCGAGGTATTTGGGAGCTGTTTTGCTATTTACAGCAACTGTTTTTACAATGTTATTTAGCTGCGCTAGCTTACTAAAATTACAGCTCAGTGTAGCTATGTAGTTATCATCATCAAAACTAGTTTTTACGCCAGTTAACCCAGGAGTTTTAGCAACTGTTTTTTCAGCAGCTATAATTTGTTTTTTTACATCAGCAACGCTTGGTACGGCATGGCCGTTTACCGTTTTCATTTTTAATATGCTATTAACTTTGGTTTTGCTTTTACTTAAATTTATAGTAAGCAAAAAATTGCCAGAGCCATTACTTGCCATAAAAACTTGCTCTACAATTTCAAAGCAACTTTGTAGGCTCAGAGCAAAACAGATAAAAATGCACCAGGTAATTTTATTCATATTGTTATCTAAAGTTAACTTCAGTACTTAATAAAAATTTGTTTTATTACGTTTATTTTGTATAAAAACAATTAAAAAACCTGTTAATGCACCACCTAAATGAGCAAAATGTGCAACATTATCTCCTGGCCTGCCAGCAACTCCGCTAAATAAATCAATGGCAATAATGCCTAGTACATACCATTTAGCTTTTATAGGGAAAGGTATAAACATCATCATCATTTCTGTATTGGGGAAAAGATAACCAAATGCTGCTACTACACCCATAATAGCTCCACTAGCACCTACAGAGGTGTACCCATTTAATGCAGCTTTATAATACTGATAGTTTTCCATGGAAAGTACGGCGTTATCATACATTCTAAACTCATAAGTATAGCTGCCTATTTGTGCTGCCGCAGCACCAATGCCACACAAAAAATAAAATATTAAAAAGCGTTGTGGCGACCAATAGCTTTCAATAGTGCTGCCAAACACATACAAGGCAAACATATTAAAGAGTAAATGCCCAATGCTACCATGCATAAACATGTGTGTTATTAATTGATATAACCTAAACTCATCTGCCTTATAATGGTGCAGGGCAAACATATCAATAAAAGTACCAGGCTCCAAGCCACCAAATAGTGCTTGAGCAATAAATACAATTACATTAGCAATAATTAAATTAAGTACTGCAGGCGTTGCTCTTGGCATTCCTATATTACTAAAAGCCATATTTTAATAATTAATTTGTTTTTAAAACTAACCTTGCCACACACTCAATATGGTGTGTGTGAGGAAACATATCTACCGCTTGTGTTTTTACCACATCATATTTACTACTAAGCAATAAAATATCTCTTGCCATGGTAGCTGTATTGCAACTTACATACACAATAACCGGTGCTGCAATATCAAGTAATTTGTTTACCAACTTTTCATGCATACCTGCCCTAGGTGGGTCAGTTATTACAACATCTGGCCTACCATGAGTTTCAAAAAATTCATCGGTACAAATTTTTATAACATCGCCAGCAAAAAAATGGGCATGTTGTATATTGTTGTTTATAGCATTTTTTTTAGCATCTGCTATGGCATCTTCAATAAGCTCTACACCTATAATTTTTTTTGCTTGTGGGCTTACAAAAATACCAATGCTGCCTGTGCCGCAATACAAATCGTAAACAATTTCATTGCCAGTAAGTTCTGCAAAATTTCTTGCAATGCTATATAATTGTTCTGCTTGTTTTGTGTTAGTTTGAAAAAATGATTTTGGGCTTATAATAAACTCAAAATTTTCTAGCTTTTCAGTTACATATCCTTTACCAAAGTATACTATTGGGGTTAAATCATAAATACTATCATTCCACTTTGTGTTGATGGTGTATAATAATGTAGTTATTTGAGATACTTTTTGCAATAAGGTTTGCAATAATAAATTAGTATTTGCCACATCTTCATACCCTATACAAACATTTACCATAAGCTCACCTGTACTGCAATAACGTACTATGAGGTTACGTAGCCAACCAGTATGTTCTTTAATATCGTAGTAGGATAACTTGTTTTCTTTTGCAATTTCTCTTACAGTATTTCGAATTGTGTTATTAATATCATCCATTAAAAAACATTCGTAAATGTTTATGGTTTTATTAAAAACTCTTGGTGCATGAAAACCAAAAGCACCAGCATCAGTCCCAGCCCCACTGCCCCCCGAAGGAGGGGTCTTTGAATTAAGATTATTTATAGTGCTTTCACCAAAACTAAATTTTTCCACCGTTTCAATTAAATTCTCCTCATTGCTAACAATATTCTCTAAAGTCCCTCCTTCGGAGGGATTTAGGGAGGCTTTCGCTTCATCCATTTGTTCATAAGTTAAAAACTCTTTTGTGCTAAAAGTAAATTCTAGTTTATTTCTATAATATCGTTGTTCAGCAGCGCCAGCTATGGGTAGCATAAAGGTATTTGATAGTTTACCTATACGTAGCAAATTTTGCTCAGCTTCCTGTTGTTTAAATTGAAGTTGTTTGTGGTAAGGAAGCATTTGCCATTTGCAACCCCCACAAACGCCAAAATGTTGGCAAAAGGGCTCAATTCTATCTGGCGATGATGTTACCAATTTGGTGACTTTAGCCTCTGCCCAATCTTTTTTATTTTTAGTGAGTAATAAATTTACTTCATCGCCAGGTATGGCAGCCTCTACAAATATTACCTTTCCGTCGTGCCTAACCAAGGCTTTACCCTCAGCGGCATAATCAGTAATTAATATATTTTCGAGAGTAACTCTTTTTTTTTGTCTTTTCACTAGGCAAAAATACTATTTATTAAACCATACCGTTATTGTTAAAAAAAATTAAAACATTTTTAGGTATGTTACACTAATGCCAAGGAAAGGGGTATTTTTATATACTTTTGTTTTTTAAGTAACACTTTGTATAAAATCCATATTTATTGAAAATGAAAAAAAGGCTACTCTTTAGTTTATTTACTGTAATTACCTACACTAGCTTTGCACAAGGCTACAATATTAAGCTTACCAGCAATTACAAAAAAGGGGTAGCATATTTAGCATATCATTTAGGCAAAAACTATTTATTACAAGATTCTGCAGCTGTAAGCCCTACAGGTATTAGTGTTTTTAAAGCCAATAAAAAATTACCTGCAGGTATATATGCAGTTGTACTACCCGGTAATAAATTTATTGCTGATTTTTTAATTGAGAATACGCAAACAATAACTATTATAGCCGATACCAATAAAATGGATGATTTGAAAGTTGTTGGATCACCTGCTAATGATTTATTTAAAGCATATCAAGCTTTTGTATTTACCCAAAGTAAAAAATTAGAAACAGAAAAAATAGCGTATAAAAATTCCACAACTAAACTAGATTCTGCCTTACATCTAAATAATTATAAACAATATAGTAATGCTTTAAATGCTTATAGAGAAGATATTGTAAAAAACAAACCAACTAGTATGATGGCAGCATTACTAACAGCTTTAAAAGAGCCAGCCTACCCCTCAAAATTACCGGTTACAAAAAAAGACTCGTTAGATAATTACAATTTTTACAAACAACATTATTGGGATGGTATAACTTTTATGGATGACAGGATTATAAGAACGCCATTTTTTTTACCAAAATTAGAAACCTATTACAGAGAGGTAATGCCACAAAGTAATGATAGCTTGATAAAAGATATTGATTACAGGTTATTATATGCCCGTAGCAGCCCCGAAATGTATAAATTTTTATTAAACTGGTTTACTGATGAGTATTTAAACCCAAAGTTTATGGGGCAAGATGCTATTTTTGTTCATCTATTTGAAAAATACCACAGCCAAGGTTTAAGCCCATGGTTGAGTGATATACAGCAAAAAGGTATTGCACGTAAAGCATATTTAACCATGAGCAACTTGGTTGGAGAAAAAGCTGCAAACCTTGCCTTTACTGATACAGCTGGTAAAATTGCTGAATTGTACAATGTAAATGCAAGTTACACAGTTGTGGTATTTTGGGATCCTAGTTGTGGGCATTGTAAAGAAGTACTGCCAAAAATAGACTCATTTTACAGGGCACAATGGCAAAAACAAAATATAAAAATTTACGCAGTATTAACTGAAAAAGAATCACAAAAACAAGATTGGCTAAAATATATAAACGAAAATAAAATTGGAGATTGGGTAAATGTGTACCAAACCCAACAACAGTTAGATGTGGAAACTAAAGAGCTTCAGCCTTCATACAGGCAGTTATTTGATATTTCTCAAACACCAACTTTGTATTTGCTTGATAAGGATAAAAATATAATTGCAAAAAAACTTACCCTTACACAAATGAATGATTTGTTACAACTAAAAATAAAAAATAACAACGCTAACTAGTTTAATATTCTGTTTTAAATTTTAATATGTATATAATGAAATACTTGGTTTATGTAATAATAATAGCTGTTACGGCTAACAGTGCTGCTGCTCAAACATTATTTACTGTAGGAAATACAGCAGTAACTACTGCAGAGTTTTTAAGGGCATATAGCAAAAATAAGCCTGCAAGTGTAGATAAGCAACAAGCCATAAAAGACTACATTGAACTCTATACCAATTTTAAATTAAAAGTAAAAGCTGCTCAAGCATTACAACTCGATACTAGTTTACAAATAAAATACGATGTACAAAATTTTAAAGACCAAGTATCGGGTAATTATTTAAATGATGAAGCCGCTATGAAATTTTTTATAGATGAAGCAGTTAGTAGGTCATATAGAAATTTACATGTGCTATATTTTTCTGTACCAATTGCAGAAAATGCAAGCCCAGCAGATACATTACTGGCCTACAATACAGCCAATAACGTATATGCTACCTTAAAAAATGGCAACACTAATTACAGTAATATTGTTACAGATGCTAGCACGGGCAAAGCAGTAGCTAAGTGGGCAGATGTTGGGTATATTACTGCATTTACATTACCGTATCAATTAGAAAATGAAATATATAATACTGCAGTAAATGATATAAGCAAACCATTAAGAACAAAAAAAGGATATAAGTTTTTTAAAATTGTAGAAAATTTGCCTGATGCTGGTGTGTGGAAAGTAGCTCAAATTTTATTAGCGTTTCCTCCAAATGCTGATGCAGCTACAAAACAAGCTGTAAAATTAAAAGCTGATTCTGTTTATAATTTATTAAAACAAGGGTTAAATTTTAAAGATGCTGCATTAATGTACAGTAACGATAGAACATCCTACCAAAACGGAGGAGAAGTAAGAGAGTTTGCTGCCGGTGCTTTTAATATTGACTTTGAAAAAAATGTGTTTGCTCTATCAGCAAACAATCAATTATCAAAACCTTTTGAAACAGAATTTGGTTATCACATCGTAAAAAGAATTTCTCAAAAAAGCTTGCCAATTGATAAAAAAGATGCTGCATATAAGTTTGAGATTAAACAAAAAATTTCAGAAAGTGATAGATCTATACTTGCTAATAATATTTTTATACAAAACATAACACCCAAAACTGGTTTCGTATCCCTACAAAAAACATTTAATAAAGATTTATTACGCTTTGCAGATAGTACATTAGTACACCCCACTTACGATAATACGTTGAAACAACCTGTAAGTAATTTGCCTCTTTTTAAATTTAAAGATGGTACTATTATAAAAGGAAGCCAATGGCTACAATTTGTAAGAAGTAATAGCGATTTAATGGGGGCTAGCACAAAAGTAAACATGGATATGTGGCAGAATTACACCAACCAAGCCATATTAGATTATTATAAAAAAAACCTGTTGTTGTATAGTAGCGAATTTAAAAATCAAATGCAGGAATTTTTAGAAGGAAATATGCTATTTGAAATTATGGAAAGAAATGTATGGAGCAAGGCTGCATCAGATACTGTAGCACTACAACAATATTTTACAAACAATAAAGCATCATATACTTGGGCCGAAAGTGCAGATGTTATTATTTTTAATTGTAGTAATAGCAAAAGTGCAAATTTGGCTAAACAACTTTTATTGGCAAACTACAGTATTGCTTCAATTATAGATAGTAGCCAAAATAAAGTACAGGCAGATAGTGGCCGGTATGAATTGGCACAATTACAAATTGGTAACAAAACAAATTTTACACAAAATTTTATAACAGCTATTGCTGTAAATGATGATAGCACAGCAAGTTTTTCAAAAATAATTAGAACTTACCCTGCCAACCAACCAAGAAGTTTTGCAGAAGCAAAAGGTTTAGTTATTAATGATTATCAGGCATTACTAGAAAAGCAATGGGTTTCAGCGTTGAGAAAAAAATATACCGTAAAAATTAATGAAGTAGAATTAAATAAACTTTTAAAGCAATAATCAGTTCACATTTTTTTAACATAGCCTGCCATACCATTGGCAGGCTTTTTGGTTTAACACAGCAAATTTTATATAAAATATAAGAAAAAAACTAAACATTATGAAAAAAATTGCAGCAGTAGCAATGGTAGCTTTAGCTTTTATTAGCAAAGCAAATGCACAAAAAGTATATGTACAGGCAGGTGGAAACCTAGCTAACATTACTAAAAACAAAGATGGTGATACCGATGGTGATAAATCTTTATATTCATTTAACGCAGGTGTGATGGGTACTCTTGGAATATCTAAGGTTGTAGATATTGAATCAGGTTTATTATTTACAGGTAAAGGGCAAAAATTTAAATCAGAAAATGCAAACGGAGACTTTATTAAATCAACTTTTGCACCTTATTACATTGAATTGCCAGTAAATGTTATATTTAAAGTACCTATGGATAAGGATAATAACTTTTTTGTAGGTGCTGGTCCTTACGGGGCTATAGGAGTTGCTGGTAAATCAAAATTTGAAAGCAAAATTGGTTTATTAACTACAAAATCTGAAAGTAACATACAGTTTAATAACGATGACCCTACAACACAGCAACAGGAAGATGCTAGTTATGCAAAAATTAAACGTTTTGATTATGGCGTAAACTTTACAACTGGGTTTGCTTTAAAAACTATAATAATTAAAGCAAACTATGGTTTAGGTTTAGCTAAAATTAACTCCACTGAAACAAATAATAGCGCTGATCAAAAAAATAAATATCGTACAGTTTCATTATCTGTAGGCATACCTCTTTAAATCACACAATCCAAAATTAGAAATTTAAAAAAATGACATCTGAAAAGG
>JANMAV010000239.1:0-3682 GCA_031360055.1 Ferruginibacter sp. | reverse complement strand
ATTTTAAAGTTTAATATTTGAAATATACTATAAACAAAGGCATGAAAATTTTAAGCAACAATAGCATTGTAAAAATATTATTTATTGCAACAATATTTTTTATTGTTTTTATATTCATTTTAATTTATAATAACAATAGTAACACATTAACAAATTCTGAAATAGAAAAAAATAAAATAAATGCACTTGTTTTATTAAATGCAACAAAAGGAATTTTAAAGGAAGATATAGTATCACATATATATACAAAGCAGTATATAGATTCTAATTATAATAAAGATGTACTATACTTTAGGAATGCTGAAAAAAACCTTAGTGAAATTGAACTGCTATCAGTATATGATAGTGTAGTAAAAAATTGTATTAGTATTATTAAAAATGCTTTTAAAAATAAGTTAGAACACGAACTTGCTGCATCCACAAAAAAGTTTACAAATAATGTTGATTTTATACAGTTTCAATTAAAAGCAACTGAACTGGCAAATACTACCGTTAACGCTATACAGGTATGTGAAAATGAAATTGTAAGTAATTTAAAAAGCATAAATATTGAGAAAGAAAAAAATGCTAAAAGGTTAGTTATACTCACTTCTATATTATCTATACTTTTTTTATCTATTTTAATTTATGGGCTAATATTTATTTTAAAAGATTTTAAAAAATCAGCCGAAATAAATGATTTACTCCGCTATAATTCTAATTTGCTTTTCAATATTTCAGATGCAATTATTACCACAGATAAAAATTTTGCTATAAATAGCTGGAATATACATGCACAGAATTTATATGGCTTTACTATAGATGAAGTGATGAACAAACCATTTTTAACTGTATTAAAAGTAAACACTAAAACAGCCGATATAAATAGTTTAACAAAAAACTTTATAGAAAATGGTTTTTGGAAAGGTAATGCAACACACTATCATAAAGATGGGCATGCTGTAGAAGTAGAAGTTAGTAAATCTATTATTTATGATTACAATAAGCAAGTAATAGGTAGCATAGCTGTAATAAGAGACATTTCAAAAAGTATAGCCTTAAAAAATAATTTAAGATTACTTAATGATAACCTTCAAATAGAAATTTCAAAAAAAGTAGCTGAATTAAATTATTTTTTTGATAGGGTAGATGATGTATTTTTTGCATTAGATAATAATTTTAATTTTACCTATCTTAATAGAAATGCACATGATAGATTTATGCAATTTGGAAATGATTTGATAGGAAAAAATATTTGGGAAACTATACCACAATTACTTGAGACAGACTTCTTTGCTTCTATCAATAAAGCAAAGTCAACACTGTTACCACAAAGAGTAGAAATTTTTTATGAAGTTGAAAATAAATGGTATGAAGATTTTATTTATCCAGATGAAAAAGGTTTGTCAGTTTATGTGAGGGATGTACATGAAAAGAAAATGGCTCACATTAACTTGAAAAAGGCACATGAAAAATTAAATTTTCATATAGAAAATAGCCCTTTGTCAGTTATAGAGTTTGATAACAATATGAATGTTTTACAATGGAGTAAAAATGCAGAGTTGTTATTTGGGTTTCAAAAAAACGAAGTGATGAATAAAGATTTTAAAATCTATAATCAAATTCACCCAGATGATGTAGAGCATGTATACGAGGCATTATTGAGTATGGCAGGTAATGCAGGTAATAATGTAATAGTGCAAAACAGAAATATTAGAAACGATGGTGAAGTAATTTATTGTGAGTGGCATAATTCAGTAATCAAAGATGAGAATAATAACATTACAGGGATGTTGTGCATTGTGAAGGATTTAACTGAAAATAATAAAAATATTTTTGCATTAGCAGAAGCTGAAGCAAAATATAGAAGTTTGGTAGAAAAATCTATGGTTGGTGTGTATATTAGAGAAGAGGGGAAAATAATTTATGCAAACCCTAGGTTTGAAGAAATGTTTGGCTATACAACAACTGAGTTATATGATAAAAATTTTAACAGCTTAACATTAATTGATGAGAAAGATAAGGCAATGGTTGCTAAAATAATTGAGGATAGTAAAGACGTTGATTTATATTTTTTGCAATATGAATGTGCCGGCAAACATAAAAATGGCAATACAATTTTTATAAAAATATTTAGCAGTGAAGTAATACTTGAAAATAAAAAATTAATAATAGGATCTGTTATTGATATTACTGAAAATAAATTAGCTACTTTAAATTTAGAAATTTCTAAAGAGGCATTAAAAATATCGAACGATAGGTTTGAGTTAGTTTCAAAAGCAACAAATGATGCTGTATGGGATTGGGATATGAAAACAGATAAAATGTGGGGTAATGAAAGTTTATACAGTTTATTTAATTTAAAGGAAGGAGATGAACTTACCTATGATGAATTTTATAAAAGAATTAAGCCTGAACAAAGAAATAAAATAAAACAAAACTTAAAACAAGCATTAATAAATAAAGATAAAATTATTGCTGAACAGTTTCATTTTAAAGATGATAAAGGAAATTATAAAGTAATATATGATAGAGCATATATTTTGTATAACGTAGATGGTAGGGCATATAGGATGCTTGGGGCTATGCAAGATATAAGTGATACAATTGAAGCACAGGAAAAGTTGAAATTTGAAAAAGAGCTATCAGAATCTGTAATTAATAGTTTACCTGGAATTTTTTATTTACACTCAGAAGAAGGTAAATTATTAAAATGGAATAAAAATTTTGAAAAATTAACCAACTACACACCTGAAGAAATATATTCAATAAATCCATTAGCGTTTTTTCCTAAAGAAGATCATTTTGCAATAATAAACAAAATAAAAAATGTATATAAAAATGGTAATGATAGTGTGGAAGGAAATTTACTTTTAAAGAATGGCCAAGTTGTTCCCTATCATTTTACTGGTGTAAAAATTATTTATGAAGGAAAAAACTGTATGGTTGGGATTGGTATTGATACTTCGGAACGTAAAAAAGCACAAATTGAACTGTTAGAAAGTGAACAAAAGTTTAGAACAATTGCTCAACAAAGTATGGTAGGTGTTTATATTAGAAACGCCAATTATTTTACTTACGTAAACCCAAAAATAGCCGAAATTTTTGGATACAGTCAAGCAGAGCTGCTCAATAACTTTAAGCCAAATTTATTGTTATATGACGATGATGAAGATGCTATGCAAAATAATGCCTTCCTTATGCAAAAGGATAAAAATAACATGCATCATCATGAATTTATTGGAATAAAAAAAGACGGTACAAAAATTATTTGTGAAGTATATAATACATTAACAGTTATAAATAATGAACCAATAGTGATTGCTACCATTATTGATATTACTGAAAGAAAACAAGCTATAGAGCAACTTAATACATTCACAGAAAAATTAAATACATCAAACGAAAGGTTTGAGCTAGTAGCAAAAGCAACCAATGATGCCCTTTGGGATTGGGATATAGAAAATGATACCCTTTGGGCAAATAATAGTTTTTATGACTTATTTGATATACCAAAAAATAGTAACATAGGGCGACATGAAATTTATAAACAAATTATTCCTCAGGATAGAATAAAATTAAGAATAAAGTTGATAGACGCATTTAAAGCCAATGACGAAACATTTGTAACAGATTTTACTTTTACTGACAATCGTACTGGCCAAGCAAGAATTTTTTTTAATAGGTCTGCAATTCTATATAA
>JANMAV010000230.1:0-7981 GCA_031360055.1 Ferruginibacter sp. | reverse complement strand
TTTTTAAATGGTTTTACACCATACAGCATTAGAAGTATAGTACCAGGAGGTTGGTCTATAGCAGTTGAAATTACTTTTTATGCTATTTTACCTTATTTGTTTTCTAAAATAAAAAATGAAAAACAAGCCTTCAATTTTTTTTTGTTAACTCTTCTAATAAGAGTGTTGGTTATAACGTTGATGGAAAAATATCCTTTAATTGCAGATGTAGAAATATGGAAAACATTTTTATATTTTAACTTTTTAAACCAACTTCCGGTTTTTGCATTAGGTATTTTATTCTATTTCATAATTAGTAAAAATACTTTTCAAAAATTTAATTTTAATAATTCATTAGTTATACTCTTTACTTTATTAGCCATCTTACAATTAAGCATAGGAATACCATTTTTATTACCTGATCACATTTTCTTTTCAATTTTTTTTACTGTGTTTGCAATTTGTTTAAGTTTTAAGCAACCAATTTTTATGGTGAACAAGGTTATAAATCATATTGGCACAATTAGCTTTAGTATGTATATTGTTCATTTTGCAATATTATATTGGTTGTCTTATTTTAAATTACTCGACTTCTTCAATAATCAATTTTTAAATTTTGGATTTAAATTTTTGATAGTTACAATTTTAACAATCCTTATTTCTTCTGTTACTTATAAAATGATTGAATTGCCATTTCAAAAAATTGGTAAAAAAATAATAAAAAATTTAGAAGCAAACTCAACGGTTGACAATAATCATACTACAAAAGTTGCTTTGCATGATTAATAAACTTCCAATTTCGGCAATGATTGTAGGTTACAATGAAGAAAAACTTTTACCTAAATGTTTAGCATCAATAGATTTTTGCGATGAAATATTATATACAGATCTTGGCTCTACAGACAACTCAATAAAAATAGCAGAACAATACAAAGCAACAATTTATAAAAGAAATAAAGCAAATGTACCCTCTTGCGAAATGGTGCAAACAGAAGTTGTAAATTATACAAAAAATGATTGGGTAGTTTTTATAGATCCTGATGAAGTAGTTGATAAAGATTTGCAACAACAAATTAGAAATGAGTTTGACAAAATAAGTAAAAGTGGTATAATTGGTGCTGTAACGGTACCATGGCAATTTTATTTTAAAAACAAAAAGTTGTTAGGTACAGTTTGGGGAGGCAGTAATAAAAAGTTTTTTTTAGTAAATAAATATCGTTTTGATTTTTTGCCAATTATACATTATGGCAGAATTTTAAAAAAAGAATTTTCCAATTTTGATATTATAGAAAATAAAAATAAAACAAACATACTACACCATTATTGGATGAATAGTTATGAAGTATTTTTGCAAAAACATAAACGTTATTTAAAAAACGAAGGGAAAGATAATTACAATGCTGGAATACGTATGGGCATAAAAAAAACAATTTTAACTCCCTTTTCTGCATTTATAGAATCTTTCATTAATAGAAAAGGCTATAAAGATGGCTTTGCAGGTTTATTTCTTTCAATTTTTTGGGCTTATTATAAAACTCATATTGCCTTGAATATTTTACAAATTCAAATACAAGAAAAAAAAAGATAATTGCAGCCTCTCATTTCTATAATAATACCATCATTTAATCAAGGTAAATACATAGAGCAAACGCTTGTGTCTATAATTAAACAGTCGTATAAAAATGTAGAAATAATTATTATTGATGCAGCCAGTACTGATGAAACTATTGAAGTAATAAAAAGGTATGAGCAGCATATAACTTATTGGGTGAGTGAGCCCGATCGTGGCCAATCACATGCTATAAATAAAGGGCTGGAAAAATGTACTGGAGAAATTTTTAACTGGATAAACAGTGATGACTATTTAGAACCTGATGCCTTACATAATATTGCAAATGCATTTGTGAATAATAAAAATGTACAAATAGTTTGTGGGTACACTCGATGTTTTTTTGATGACAATAATACTACTAGTCATGAGTATAGAATGGGTATAAAATCAACTGTTGCAGAAACAATATATAAAATAGAAATGAATCAACCCGGTAGTTTTTATAGAACAAATATTGTAAAAGAAATTGGTGGTGTAAATGAAAGCCTTCGTTATATTTTTGATGTGGAATTGTGGAGTAGATTTTTAAGTAAATATGGTTTGAAAAATATTTTTTTATCCGATGCAAGAATTGCACATTTTAGGTTACATGGTTCATCAAAATCTGTGGGAGAGGGTTTTGATTTATTTGGAAAAGAAATAAATGCATTAAATATTGATATACTCGAAAATGCAGATGCACCCTCATGGTTGTTAAATTGTATGCAGGAAACAAAGCCTTCAACTAAATATATTTCTGCTGGTAAATGGGATATTTTAAAACTGGAAAAGCAAAAATTTATTGCAGCATTTGCTGTAAAATATATTAACAGCTTATATATTAAAGGAGATAAAATGAATGCCAAAAAAGCTATGGAACTTGCTGTAAATAATGGCTTTTTTAAATGGAGTAGAATAATGACAAGCCTTAGGTTAAAATTACTTTTTGATTAACATATGGCCAAGCAAATAAATATTAAAGCCAATCTTACTGAAAATGTAAATAAAAGTTTTAGGATAAAAACAAAACTGTATCACATTATTCATAAGCACCATGAAGTAAAACATTATCCCATCATTATTAATAATTTTAATCGTTTAGAATATTTGCAGCAACAAATAGAATGGTTGCTCAATGCAGGACAAACTAATTTACATATTATTGACAATGCATCTACTTATGAGCCCCTTTTAAAATATTACAAAACAGTGCCTGCTAAAGTTTATAAGTTAGATAAAAATGTGGGCCACGAATCATTTTGGAAAACACATTTGTACCAAAGGTTCGCAAAATATTATTATGTATACACTGATCCTGATGTGCTGCCCGATGAAAATACACCTACAGATTTTATGTACTATTTTAAATCATTGTTAGATAAATATCCAACTATACAAAAAGTAGGTTTCGGTTTACGAATAAATGATTTACCAAATTACTATCCCAATAAACAAGAGGTTTTAAATTGGGAAAGTAAATTGTATGATAATGAAATAGAAAAAGGAGTATATAAATCTAAAATAGATACAACTTTTGCCTTATACAGACCTGAGGCATTTTTGCAATGTTGGGAAAACACTTTACGTACCGGTAATCCTTACACACTCCGCCACATGCCTTGGTATGAAAATCCTTCTCAATTAAATGAAGAGACTCTACATTATATTAATACAATAAATGATGCAAGCTCTTGGTACAAATCTCTATCAGGAGAAGATAAAAGATACAATGAGTAAAAAGGTTTATGTAATTATTGTTACTTACAATGGCATGAAATGGATTGATAAATGTTTTTCATCTTTGAGAAATAGCAGTATTCCATTGCACGTATTGGCTATAGACAATAACTCCATTGATGAAACTGCAAAGTATATAAAAGAAAAATTTACAGATGTATATTTAATTGAAATGGTAGAAAATGTAGGTTTTGGTAAAGCAAATAATATAGGATTTACACGAGCCTTGGAAGATAAAGCGGATTATGTTTTTTTATTAAATCAAGATGCTTGGGTGGAGTGTGATTCAATAGAACAACTTGTAAACATTGCAGAAAAAAATATAGATTATGGAGTAATTAGTCCTATACATATTTCCCCAAATAATACATCTCTTGAATGGCATTTTTCAACTTTTATTTCTGCAGATAAATGCCCCGATTTTGTTTCTGATATGTATTTTAATAAAAAGAAGGAAATCTATAGCCTTCCATTTGTGAACGCAGCGGCATGGCTTATCAGTAAAGAATGCATATTAAAAGTTGGCGGTTTCGATCCACTGTTTCCTCATTATGGTGAAGATGATGATTATTGTAACAGGGTGCTGTACAAAAATTTTAAAATTGGTGTAACTCCCAATGCTACCATTACACATGATGCATTTGTTAAAACTTGGAATGAAATAAAATCCAATGAACAAAGGCAGTTCATTTTTAGTTTAATAGAATTAAAGAATATGAATGCTTCATATAAATATTTAAAATTTAATTTTATAAAAACCCGTATTGAAAACCTTTTTTCACTTTTATTTACAAAAAGGTGGAAGGAGTTTATATTTATGTCAAAAGTTTTATTTAATTCCATTACCTATTTTTCTAAAATTGGAAAAGCCAGAAAAATAGCTAAGGAAGATTTATCTTATTTAAAATAATATATTTTGTCTTATCTCGGTAAAATTTTAATAAAAACGCTAGGTGTATTTCCACATGTAAAGGAATTAAAGAAAAGAATTGAGAAGTTTGAAAACTATATGAGTTTTGAACCTGGGCATTATTATAGCCCATTGGTAGAACCAAAAGATTATATTGAACAACAAAAACATATTAACTCATCCAGTAATTATTTACCCATAGAAATTGACTTTAATGAAAAGGAGCAGTTTGAAACATTACAATCATTTAATGAATTTTATGCAGCATTTCCTTATCATAAAAATGGAAAAGGATTAAGATTTGTTTTGGATAATGTTTTTTTTACTTACGCAGATGCTTTGGGATTATACTCTATGATAAGAAAATTAAAGCCGAAAAAAATAATTGAAATTGGGTCAGGGTTTTCTTCTGCATTAATTTTAGATACTAATGAACTTTTTTTTAAAAATAGTATTGACCTTACTTTTATAGATCCAAATCCTGAAAGATTAAAAGCCAATTTAAGACAAGGAGAAAATATAAATATTGTAGAAAAGAAAATACAAGAAGTTAATATAAAACTATTTCAATCTTTGGAAGCAGGCGATTTTTTGTTGATAGATACATCTCATGTATCCAAAACTGGTAGTGATGTAAATCATATTTATTTTAATATTTTACCTTATATAAAAAATGGAGTTAATATTCATATTCATGATATTTTTTTTCCATTTGAATATCCTTCTCAATGGATATTAAAAGAAAATAGATCTTGGAATGAGCTGTTTTTATTAAGAGCTTTTTTAGCATATAATAACCAATTTAAAATTACCTATTTTAATAGTTTTATTGAACAGAAATATGCAAAATACTTTGAAGATAATTTTCCGGTGGCACTAAAAAGAAATTCTACGGTTTGTGGTGGTATTTGGATTGAAAAGGTTGGCGATAATCTTAATAATTATAAATAAAGAATAAATTAGAAAATGTTAGAAAAGATTTTAAAAAAAATATTGCCAAAAAGTATACTTACTGTATTGTATAAATATAAGTACAAAACTGTTTTACGAAAAGAAAAACTAGCAGAACAAGCTACTCCTGAATTTAAAAGAAGGAAAGATTTCTATTCACAATTCCTTAAAAAAGGGGATACTTATTTTGATATAGGAGCAAACTTTGGAAACAGAATAAACCCAATAGAAAATATTGGTGTAGGCCTAATTGTAGCAGTAGAACCTCAAGAGGCATGTTGCCAATTTTTAAGAGATACTTATAAAAATATAACGGTTCTGCAAAAAGGCGTAGGAGCTGTTGCAGAAACAAAAACTTTTTATGTTTCTAGTGATTCTGTATTAAGTTCATTTTCAAAAGATTTTATTTCCAAAACAAGCGATACTCGTTTTGTAGGCAATACTTGGAATAATACTACTCAAATAGATATTATAACGTTGGATAGTTTAATAGAAAAATATGGTATACCCGATTTTGTAAAGGTAGATGTAGAAGGTTTTGAACCAGAGGTTTTTAAAGGTTTGTCTAAACCACTAAAAGTTGTTTCATTCGAATATACTGTACCTGAGTTAAGCTGTAATTTATTACCTATAACTGAAAAATTAAATTCTTTGGGCAGTTGTACATTTAATTATTCTATAGGTGAAAGTATGGAGTTGTATTTAAAAGAGTGGGTTGATTTTTATAGTATACAAACAATAATAGCATCTCAGAGCTTTATTAATACTGGTTTTGGAGATATTTACGCTAAGTATAGTTTATAAAATAAATTTACAAATCCAGAAAAGATGAATAGTTTTAAAAAAATTATAAAATTTATATTAAATGAAATTGGTTACAATCTAACCCCAATAATCAATTCAGATGTAGGTAATTCAATACCAGAATATACCGATCAAAAAAAAATAATTGGGGATAAGAGTATAACAATATTTGATGTTGGTGCACATCATGGGCAAACTTCATCTTTATATAATAGTTTATTTAAAAATGCCACTATATTCTCTTTTGAACCATCACCTGATTCATTTGAAGTATTAAAAAAATGTTTTGTTTCCAATACAAATATTACTCCTATTAATTGTGCTCTCAGTAATACAAATGGTTCAGTAGCATTTCACATAAATGAATCTTCGCAAACAAATTCATTATTAGAAACAGATAAAAGGAGCAATAAAACGTGGGATGAAAATTTGTTAAATACTAAAGAAACAATACAAATTGAAAGTATAACAATTGATGATTTTGTAAAAAATAATGGTGTTGTATATATTGATATATTAAAACTTGACACTCAAGGTACTGAATATAAAATAATTGAAGGAGCTGCAAAAACAATAGCAGAAAAAAAAGTAAAATTAATTTACCTAGAAATTATTACAATGCCTACATACAAGGAGCAAAAATATTTTGACGAAATAGTTTTATTATTGAGAAAAAATAATTTTAATTTATACAATTTATATAATTTTTCACACACTTTAGATGGTGAACTAAGGCAGCTAGATGCAATATTTGTGCAGAAAGATTATTTTGTAAACAGTTGTATTAGTGAATAAACTTGTTTCCATCATAATACCAGTTTACAATGCAGCATTTTTTCTAGAAGAAACACTTCACTCAGTAGCTTTACAAACGTACAACAATTGGGAACTAGTTATAATTAACGATGGCTCTACAGATAATTCTACCGAAATATGTTGCAATTTTGCTAATAAACATCAAGGTAAATGTTTGCTTTTTCAATCACATAAAAAACAGTCAGGCGCAGGGTCTTGTAGAAATATAGGAATAAAAAAGAGTAATGGAGACTATATTATTTTTTTAGATTCTGATGATACTCTTGCTTCGTTTTGTTTGCAACAAAGAGTTTCAGCTATACAAACAAATGATATGGCTATTTTTAAACAATATTATTGGGAAACTAATAATTTACAGCCTTATAATTTATTTACTGGTAAAGCAGAAAACAGGGAAGATGCCATTAAAGCATTTTTGAAAATGGAAGCACCTTGGCAAACTATGGCTACAATATGGCATAAGTCTGCATTACAAAAATTAAACGGGTTTGATGAAAACCTAGTTTATATGGAAGATCCAGATCTTCATTTAAGAGCTTTGTATGATAATGAAATAAAAATACTTTTTGCTTATGATTTGCCTGCTGATAATTTTTACAGAGTAAACAATATGCCTTATACTAAGGCAGAAAATTTTTACTATAACAGTATAACAAGTAGAATTGTTTTTTTAGAGAAAATTGTAACCATTTCAAATAATAACTTTCAATACAAAAAATATATAAGAGAAGGATATATTACTTTTTTAAAAAACTTTGTACTTGCTCGTTTTAATATTTACAAAGAGCCAATTATAACTATAACCAAAAAATTAGGTACTTCAAAAATTTTAAATAAAATTGATATAATAAAGTTAAAATTTATTTTTTCTGTTTTTCAATCATCTTCTATATTGGTAAAAAAACTAAAACTCAAAGGACTAGTTTTTAAACTTATAAAATAGAAAAATATTTTTTTGCTCTTCTGCAAATGCTTTTACTTACAAACCATTTTAATTCTTTTATCCCATTTCATATATATGATTCTTGCGTATGATACACCAGGGCAATTGGGCAATCAGCTATGGGCTTATAGTAATTTAATAGCTATAGCAAAAGATAATAATAGTGGCGTAATTATTATTTTGCAACAAAACTATTTTAAACTTTTAAATGTTGATGTTTTAACTGCTGTAAAAAAAAATAAAATTTATA
>JANMAV010000218.1:0-2377 GCA_031360055.1 Ferruginibacter sp. | reverse complement strand
TATAAAATAGCATAATCAAAAAATTTACTGCTATACTTTTATTTTTACAATATATTTATACCAAAATTTATTTTATCTACATACAATGAAAAGTAAAATTACAAACGGAGAAACAAAAAAAATTTTTACAAAAAAATTTTTAAATAAACATGAAGTGAGTTTTTTTGAGTGTGTAGATACTGGCTTTATACAAACAGAAGATGCGTTTTGGCTAGATGAAGCGTACAGTGAAGCCATTACTAAATTAGATGTTGGCCTAGTACAACGTAATATAGAGCTTGCTAATTTTACAGAACGATTGTTGGTGAATTATTTTAATGACGATGCCGCTTTCTTAGATTATGCCGGAGGTTATGGTTTATTTACTCGGATAATGAGAAACAAAGGATTTAACTTTTATAGTACTGACAAATTTTGTAAAAATATCTTTGCTGAGTATTACGATATTAGTGAAACTAACATAAAAAAAGATTTTGAGATTGTTACTGCCTTTGAGGTGTTGGAACATTTACCAAACCCTATACAAGGCATAGAAGATATTTTACAATACGGAAAAAATATTTTTTTTACTACTGAGCTTAGGCCGACTACTATAGAGGAAGTGCAAAATTGGTGGTATTTAATACCTGAAACTGGCCAACACATAGCTTTGTATACTGCTAAAAGTTTAGAGTTTATTGCAAAAAAGTATAATAAACATTTTTATACTGATGGAAAATGGAAACATTTATTTACTGAGGAACAATTATTAGTAAACCCATTTACAACATTAGATTTTACCAAAGATTCATTTTTAATAAAAAAACTTCGTAGAATACTTTTTAAACATGATCGTAGATTCGGTTTCAGTTTCAAAGAAAGAAAATCATTGGTGCAGCATGATTGGGACGATGCAAAAAATAGAATCAGTTAAAAAAACAATTTAATTATTTGTTGCAATACTTTCTATGGCGGTACAGTATTTATCTATAACTGTAGCCCAACTATAATTTTTATTTACATAAGCAAAACCGTTACTACCTTTTATTGTGCCAATATTGGTATGTAATAGTTCTAACACGGCAGTTTCAAATTGAGCATAGTTTTGATATGCCCAACCACCACCACTCTCCGTTACATGATTTAAAAGTACAGTGCATGCAGCATTTACTATAGTTGGTTTTTTACATTTAAAAGCCTCTAACAATACTAACGATAAACTCTCATATTTTGATGGCACAACTAATGCCAGGCATTGCTTAATAATTTGAGTTTTATCATACTCAGTTACATAATCTGTGTAAATAATATTGTTATTATTGAGAACGGCTGCTGGTTTTTTACCTACTAATACCAATTTAATTTGGGTATCATTTTTTTTAATAAATTGTAAAAACATTTGTTCAATATCGTTAGTCCCTTTATCAGCTTCAATTCGGCCAACGTACAAAATATACTTACTATCAATATTGTATTTATAAAGTACCGTGATATCTACATTAGTATCTACTTCATCAATACCAACAGCTACTATTTCTTTTTTAGCTTCATTGATATTATATAGTTGTTCGGCAAAATTTAGCTCAGCAGTTGTATTAAAAAATATGATGTTAGCTTGCTCAAATAAATTTTTAATGTTGGGATAATAAGCAGCAACCTCGTTGTGTAAAGTTGGTATTAAAATACTTTTATTTGCTACAATAGGCAAACCCATTACCGTAGGATAATATAAATATGTAAAAAAAATAAAAGCTTGGTAGGTATTTTTATGTTGCTCTAAATAAGGTAAAAGCTCATACATAGCTGGCCCTTGGTAAGCTAGCCAAGTTTGCCCATCTGCCTCTGTAGAAATATATTTTTTACACAATTGCCTAAACCAATTTGGCCTTTGTAAAAACGAAAAAATTTTGTTTACTAAAGTTTCTCCGCTATATTTTCTTCTTATTTTACTTATTAATTTTCTTGGTTTTTTTGGTGGGTGTGTAAAGCGTATAATTTCAATATTGTTTTCTATGCTTGTGCCACTTGGTAATGTAGGCTCCCATGTTTGGTAGTTTGTAGCACAGCTGGTAAGTATTGTAATTGCATATATACTGCTTAAATGTTTTGCTATCATGGCAGCATGTTTTTCAGCCCCACCATTTATTTCTTCGCCATACCGCTGTACAATTATGGCTACTTTTTTTTTATTACTCATTTCATTTTTTGTTCCTTGTTTTGTTCGTTTCATTTAAAGCTATGTAGGCTTATAGTTTACTACAAAGCTAGTATTGCATTGTGCTTGCAACAATTAAAACCATATAGTATTATTTTATTGTAATTTTTTTATTCGTATTCAATTTTTATTTGCTAAACTATTTTTTTAAGTATTTTATTAAATATTTGTACAGGTTAAAAT
>JANMAV010000195.1:0-26041 GCA_031360055.1 Ferruginibacter sp. | reverse complement strand
GTTTTAATAATAGTATTGATAGCATTGTTAACAATTACTTACAATTAAAAAACGCATTTGTAAACGCTGATACTGTTTTAGTGAGAAAAGAAACGGCTTCATTAATTAAATTGTTAAACAATTTTCCTATTGCTGCAATGGATAAAGATTCTGCAAACGTAATTGCAACCGTGCAAGATAATATTAGCAATATGCTTGGCAATGCAAACTCCATATTGGTACAAACCGATATTACTGAAATGCGTAAAGATTTTAAAGGCCTAACAGACGTTATGTACCCTTCATTTTTTACTAGCATAAATTACGAAGGCAAAAAATTGTTTGTAGCTGAATGTAATATGGCTTTTAGCGATTCGATACCTGCTATTTGGATTAGCAATAGTGCAGAAATTGTAAACCCTTACATGGGCAAAAACCACTCAAAATACCACAGTGGTATGTTAAGCTGTGGTGAAGTAAAAGATAGCATTTTGGCTAAATGATATTTAAATTTAATATGAAAAAAAACTGAAAACTGAAAAATTGAATTCTATATATCTGGGCAAAATTGAAGTGAATCATTTAAAAAAATGCATGAAATTTAAATAACCAATTGCTCATACCTGTTGTGTTGAAAATGAAAATAAGAGGAACTAAAAAGCTATTGATTAAATGGAAATAACAAAACTAACCAACTCAATAAAATCATTATTACTTCTATTGGTGTTTTTTGCCACAAGTAATTACTCATTTGCTCAAAAAAAATATACAATTAGTGGTTACATTAAAGATGCCGCTACTGATGAAACTATTATTGCAGCTAATATTAGTATTTTAAATAAAAATGTAGGAAGTATAAGTAACCAATATGGTTTTTGGTCTATAACCCTAGCTGAAGGAAAATATCAAATTTTAACTACCCATGTTGGTTATCGTTCAAATGTACTATCAGTTAATTTAACTAAAGATACTTCTATTAATGTTTCCTTAGCAAATGGAACTGCCCTATCTGAAACCGTTGTTGTTACAGGTAGTAAAAGAGAAAATAATGTAAAAGCAGCACAAATGGGAAAAATTACTTTGCCCATAGAACAAATTAAAAATGTACCAGCTTTTTTAGGTGAAGTTGATTTGTTAAAAGTAATACAACTATTGCCTGGCGTACGCAATGCTGGCGAAGGTAGTAGTGGCATTTATGTAAGAGGTGGCGGTGCAGATCAAAATTTAATAATGCTTGATGAGGCAGTGGTTTATAATACTGGTCATTTGTTTGGTTTCTTCTCAGTATTTAATGCCGATGCCATAAAAAATGTAACCCTCATAAAGGGAGGCATGCCAGCACAATATGGGGGTAGGCTTAGCAGTGTGTTAGATGTAAGCATGAAGGAAGGAAACAACCAAAAATATCAGGTAGAAGGTGGTATTGGTGCTATTGCTTCAAGAGTATCTGTACAAGGGCCTATTAAAAAAGATAAATCATCATTCATCATATCTGGCAGGCGTACTTATATTGATGCGTTAGTAAAACCATTTATTAAAAGTACTAGTGGTTTTAAGGGATCTGGATATTATTTTTATGATTTAAACAGTAAAATAAATTATAAGTTTAACGAAAAAGATAGGCTGTATTTAAGTGGTTATTTTGGAAGAGATGTATTTGATTTTGTAAATGGTAAGCAAAGTTTAAAAGTTAATATTCCTTGGGGTAATGCTACTGGTACTTTGCGTTGGAACCATGTTTTTCATAGAAAATTATTTGCTAATACCACTGCAGTTTATAATGATTATAATTTTACATTTAATGGTGAGCAAAATAATTTTAAAGTAAAACTTGCCTCTGGTATTAGAGATTTGAGCATAAAGCAAGACTATGATTACTATCCAGCATCCTCCCATAGAGTAAAATTTGGGTGGCTGTATACTTACCATAAATTTACCCCATCTGTAGTTAGTGGTGAGCAGGATTCAGTAGAATTTAATCCTCAAAATGCTCAAGTAAAATTTGCTAACGAAGCTGCTATATATGTGCAAGATGATTGGGATATATCGCCAAAAGTAAAAGTGAACGCTGGGCTTAGATACAGCTCATTTACACAAATTGGAAAATACAAAATTTATAATACTGATGAGTTTGGTAATAGGTTAGATAGTACCACATTTGGTAATGGCCAAACCGTTAAAACCTATGGTGGGCTTGAACCTAGGCTAACAGTACGATATGAACTAAATAAAGAAACATCCATAAAGGCATCAGTAACCCGTAACTTACAATACATACATTTGGTAAGTAATGCAGGTACTACATTACCAACAGATATTTGGGTGCCAAGTACGTATAAAGTAAAACCACAAATTAGTTACTTATATGCAGCTGGCTTATTTAAAAATTTTAACGATAATAGCATTGAAACATCTGTAGAACTATATTACAAGCAAATGCAAAATCAAATTGAATATAGAGAAGGATATATACCCAGCTCTTTAAAAGATACCGAAGATGATTTTACTTTTGGTAAAGGCTGGAGTTATGGATCTGAGTTTTTTATAAACAAAACTAAAGGTAAATTTAAAGGCTGGGTGGGTTATACTTTAAGTTATACTTATCGCAAATTTACCAACCTAAATGAGGGCAATAAATTTCCTGCAAAATATGATAGGCGTAATGATATGAGCATTGTAGCTTTATATGACCTTAATAAAAAATGGAAATTAAGTGCAACTTTTGTGTATGGCACAGGCAATGCAACTACTCTGCCACAACGTTTTTATTTAGTTGGTGGCGTACTCACACAAGAGTATAGCAATATAAACCAATATCGTTTGCCTTCGTACCATAGGTTAGATTTATCTGCCACACTTACCCCAAAAAAGAATGAAAACAGAAAAATTAAAACAGAGTGGGTTTTTAGTATTTACAATGCGTACAGCAGGCAAAATCCTTATTTTACTTATTTTGATCAAACAGGTAACCCATTAGATGGTTCATTGAAAGTACAAGCTAAGCAGGTTTCAATATTTCCAATTATACCTGCTGCAACATTCAATTTTAAGTTTTAAGTATCCCTAATTACTAAACTCTATATTTGTACCCCATAATATAAAATTACTATATGCCTAATATTTTACTAATTGATGATGAAAAAGCTATAAGAAGCACCATGGTAGAAATACTTGGTTTTGAAGGCTACAATATTGATGAAGCGGTGGATGGTGAAGATGGCTTAAAGAAATTTAAGGATAAAAACTATGATGTGGTGTTATGTGATATTAAAATGCCTAAACTAGATGGTATTGAATTTTTACAAAAAGCTACTGAAATTAATGCTGATGTTCCAATTATTATGGTAAGTGGGCATGGCAACATTGATACTGCTGTAGATGCTGTAAAAAAAGGTGCTTTTGATTATATAAGCAAACCTCCTGATTTAAATAGGCTGTTAATTACTTTACGCAATGCAACTGATCGTAATAAACTGAGTACCGAAACAAAAACACTCAAAAAAAAGGCAAATAAATCTATTGAAATGGTAGGCGAAAGTGCTGCTATTGCAAAAATTAAAAATACAATAGAAAAAGTAGCCCCTACTGATGCAAGGGTTTTAATAACAGGTCAAAACGGTGTTGGTAAAGAATTGGTTGCACGTTGGTTGCACGAAAAAAGTAATCGATCCGCTGGTCCTTTGGTTGAAGTAAATTGTGCAGCAATACCGGGGGAGTTAATTGAGAGTGAACTGTTTGGCCACGAAAAAGGTTCTTTCACTTCTGCCATAAAACAACGTATAGGAAAATTTGAACAAGCACATGGAGGCACCTTATTTTTAGATGAAATTGGCGATATGAGTCTAAGTGCTCAAGCCAAAGTACTAAGAGCATTGCAAGAAGGTAAAATTACAAGAGTAGGTGCTGATAAAGATATTAGTGTAGATGTAAGAGTTATAGCTGCTACAAATAAAAACTTGTTACAAGAGGTGGATGATAAAAATTTTAGACTCGATTTGTATCACCGTTTAGGTGTAATCATTATTGATGTACCCTCACTAAACCAAAGGCAAGAAGATATACCAGCATTAGCTAATCATTTTGCTAAACAAATAGCTTTAGAATATGGCCAACATAAAAAAGAAATTGAAAAAACTGCAATGGAATTATTGCAAACAAAACCTTGGCATGGCAATATAAGAGAGCTGCGTAATGTTATTGAGCGTTTGATAATAATGAGTGGTAAAACTATTTCTCTTGATGATGTTAAAAATTACATGTAACACATTTCATGAAATCATAATAGCTTTTTGAGCTAATGTTATATCATTATTTGCACAGCACACACATTATTAAGATATATACAAATTGTTAAATCAGTATTAAGTATAACTTGCAAAAACTATTTTTGTTTCACTAAAACACAATTTATGAGCATTGGCTGGATTATTTTTATACTAGGCACCATTGGTTGGCATGTTGGCATGTATGGCATGTTTAAAAAAGCAAACATTACTCCTTACAAAGCCTTAATACCATTTTACAACACATGGTGCATGGTGCAAAAAATGGAACTTAAAAATTATTGGTTTTTCTTTCAATTTATTCCTGTTGTAGGCATATTTATCACCATTTGGATTACTATAAAATTTACAGAGTATTTTGGTCGTTTTGGTTTAGGTCATCATGCTGCAGCAGTTTTTTTACCTTTTATATATTTTCCTTACTTGGGCTTTAGTAAAACTGAAAGGTATGCAGGTAAAAAAGTGGTTGATAATTACCAAAAATCTAGTGTAAGAGAATGGGTAGATGCAGCAGCTTTTGCAGTAGTAGCAGCTACTATCATCCGTACGTTTGTGTTTGAGGCATATACTATACCTACCCAATCTATGGAGAAAACTTTACTTGTAAATGATTTTTTGTTTGTAAGTAAATTTAGCTACGGTCCACGTATTCCTAATACCCCAATAGCCATGCCTTTTGTGCACCACACCATGCCTTTTGTAGCTGCAAAATCATATACTGAAGCTATTTATATTCCTTATACAAGATGGTTTAAAACAGCAGTAAAAAGAGATGATGTTGTTGTATTTAATTTTCCTGTAAATGATACCTTAATTAATGACCCCATAATTGATGGAAAACAAATGTTTGGTAGCCAAACAACCTATTACGAAGCCATTAGGCAACTAGGTAGTAGAGATGAAGTGTGGAATAGATTTGGAGAGTATATTATAACAAGGCCTGTAGATAAAAGAGAGAATTTTATTAAACGTTGTGTTGCCATTGGTGGTGATGTGTTACAAGTAAAAGATGGTAAAGTTTTTGTAAATAATTTGCCACAACCATTATTTCCTCAATCAGAACGGTATTATATTTTAACTGTACCTCCAAATGATTTTATAGATGTTGATAAACTAAAATCGTTTGGTATAAACATCAGGTATGATCAAGGAGATCTAGTAACTATAGATCAATCTCATTGGAAAGTAAATATTACCAATGAAGAAAAATCTAACCTAAAATTACCAGCAGGTTACACAGTTACTGATTATGTGAGTAGTTACACCGATCCTAACTATGGCTCTATGGGGCTTTACCCATATAATGATACTACCAACCATTGGAGTGTAGATAATTATGGCCCAATTACGGTTCCTAAAAAAGGAGCAACAATTGAATTAACGCCAGATAATATTAAAAGATACCAACGTTGTATACAAGTATACGAAGGCAATACTTTTGAAAACTTGAATGGAAAAATTAATATTAATGGAGTAGCCGCAACTACCTATACTTTTAAAATGGATTATTTTTGGATGATGGGTGATAATCGCCACAATTCACTTGATAGTAGGTATTGGGGTTTTGTACCTGAAGATCATATTGTTGGTAAAGCTTCTTTAATATGGTTAAGCTGGGAAAATGGACCTAGATGGAAAAGAATTTTTAAAGGTATAAAGTAGTAAATGTTCTAATTATTGCATATCTTCAACGTCCTAAAAAAAATCCTCTCAGTTAATTTTGAGAGGCTTTTTTATCTGTATTAAATAATAATAAATGACGCAACAACACAATTTTGAGTATACCATATATAGTGATATAACTGAGCTACACAAAGAAGATGCTGAACTTTTAGAAGAAGCAAGAAAAACTACACAAAAAGCTTATGCTCCCTACAGTAACTTTTTAGTAGGTGCAGCAGCAGTATTTAATAATGGCGAAAAAGTGTATGGTACCAACCAAGAAAATGCATCTTACCCAGTTGGCATTTGTGCTGAAAGGGTGCTGCTTGCCTCTGCCAGTATGCTGCAAACCGATGAGCCTATAAAAACTATGGCCATTAGCTACAACAATTTATCGAGAACTGGTGGTAGTGATAGGCCCATATCTCCTTGTGGTATGTGTAGGCAAAGCTTAGCTGAGTATGAAGAACGTACTAAACAACCAATGAAATTAATATTATCAGGTATGGAAGGTAATGTAATTGTAATAGAAAGCGCCTCTCAATTATTACCTTTTTCTTTTGGTAGCAATAGTATGAAATAAGAATCAGTTTAACCTTCTTCCCAATTCTTCATCAACTAAGCCAAAAATAAATTCTGGTTTTAAGGTTCTCCATTGTGGTAGTGCCAAAACCTCAATATAATTTGTAATTCTAGCTTTTTTAAAGTCGTGCATGCTTTGCTGTGGAAAATTTAAAATAACAACCCAGCCATTATCATCTTCCAACTGTTCATGCCAGTCTTCATAATAACTATCATCACTGCTATGAAAGTTCAACACATTTTCGCCAATAAAAATAAACTTGTAAATACCTGATCTGTATAAATAATCAGTAATATTTCTTCGTAAAGTCATAATATCATTTTCAATTGCATCATTCCACTCACCAATTAATTCAATAATAGCATAGTGTTGCTCATAATCTACAAATAAAATTTTTAGGTATAACGTTGCAGATCCTATATCATCCCATTGTGGGTGTATGTAATAGTTATACACTTGCATGCTGTACTCAAACTCACTGTATGTTCTTTTATATAAAGGAGATTTGGGGTCTTCATCGGCAATATATACATGCCTCCAATTATAAAATGGTTCAATATTTTGCATAAACTATTCTAACAAATTTTGTGCAAAACTGGTATAAAAACCTGGTTCAAGCTATTTAATTTGATAATTATTTTGTAAAATAAAAAGAGGCTGCTATAACCAAGTTATGCAGCCTCATACTTATAAACCGTAATTATTTATAGTACTACAATTTTATCTGTTAGTACTTTAACATTTTTTTCGTCAAGCAATTTTACCAAGTATGTTCCTTTAGCAGGTGTGCTTCTCAATGTAATTTGTTGTGTTTGTTGCCCTTTAGTTAAAGCAAATCTATTTGTTTGTAATGCCCTACCAGCAAGGTCAGTAATTACTATTGAGTAAGTGCCATTTTGCTTACCATCAAGCAATACATTAAAACTATTGCCAACTAGTGGGTTAGGAAAAATTCTATTATCAGCAGTAACTGTGTTAGTTACTGGTACAAATGTTTTTGCATAAGCTGCATTTCTTGCATTATCTGCTTCTTTTTGAAACAATAAATTTCCACTAGCCAAGTCAGATGCATTGTACACCATATCAGACCCTTCCATTTTGTTAGCTTTTAAATCGGTTATGTTCATTTTATAATAACCATCAAACGCTATTGCACTGCACAACACAACAGCACCATCAGCATCTACAGCTGCACCATTTGTTGTATAGTTACCAGGCAAACCAGTAATAGACCCTTTGTAAGTTGCCATTCTTGTATTTACATCAATTACAAATACGCTTTTGGTTGCACTTAAAATGTATAATTTCCCATATGCATCAGCTAGCATATCTCCACCCCAGCTGCTGCATTTGTTATGTACAGATAAACCTTTGTTTTCATCAGCATCTACCAAAGCTCCTAAATCAGTAATTACAGGTTTTTTACCAGTTGTAAACTTGTATAAATGGCTACCATCGTTAGTTACGGCATAGCCTACCCCATCAGCAGCTATTACCATACGGGTAATATTATTTGCTTCTTCAGTATTGGTACTTGGTACGTAGTTAGGAATAGCTACAGAGTTAATCACCACATCATCATTTTTTGCATTTACATCTACCCAACGCAATTGCCCTGTTCTCATTGGTATAAAGTACAATTTATTGCTACGCTTATCATAAGCAGCAGCAGCCACAAAGGTAGATGGGTTGTAGGCATGAGCTTGATCAGCTAATACAGTAAATTTTTTGTTGTTATCTACATCATTAAAAACGTAGTTGGTTTTATTTACCTCATAAATATTCTTTGTAACCTGGCCAGTACCTAAATCTACCTGACGTATGTTCATCCACATAAAGTCTTTGTTGCCATTACCAGTAATAGCGTAGCCTCTATTAGCTTGTTGTGCACCAACTGAAAAAGTTGCCGCAAGTAAACCTGTTGTAAGTAAAATTTTTACGTTCATAAGTATGTTTTTTAGCGTTATTAAATGTGAACATAAATTTAAAACAAAAAAAACATATTGCAATATTAATTTTTTGAGTGGCAAATAATATCCATTTTCAAAAAATTGCAGTTAAAGCGATTCGTAAAAATGGAAGTTTTAGGAATGAAATTTTATTAATCCAACCATGGGGTCTTTAATAACTTTTCCTAACGTAAGTTCATATTCCAAGCACATTTGAGCCAATACATCTTTAAAACCATACGCAATGCTGCCTACAAAGTTTATAGGCAAACTCCAGCTTTCTCTATATTTATAAATATGGTTAAAAAAGAAATCATTAATACTATCCTCAATAATATTTTCAATCATATAATGCCCCCTATTTTCAATTAAAAAGGCTACAAACCCGGCTAAATACCTATTTGGTAAAGGATTTTTATATACACTATCTAAAATTTCCTCAGTTGTTTGGGTATATTTTTCTTCAAATTTATCCATCAATTCAGCATCAAAAGTTTTGTACAAATAATGCTGTATTACTTTTTTGCCTAAATGGGTGCCACTACCCTCATCTCCCAAAATAAAACCTAAGCCTGGGCTATTTTTCACAACTTTTTTTCCATTAAAAAAACAAGAGTTGCTGCCAGTACCTAAAATGCAGGCTATACCCTTCTCAGTGCCACAAAGTGCTTTTGCTGCACCCAATAAATCATGTTCAACTTGTACTTTTGCAGTTTTAAATATTTTTTTTAAACCATTTTTCACTAATCCAATATTTGTAGGGTTACTACAACCGGTACCGTAATAAAAAATTTCTTTTACTTCTACATTACCTGTTTTAGGTAACAATTCTTTTTGTAAAATTGAAGCTAAACTTTCTGTATTTAAAAAATATGGGCTAATACCTTGGGTAGTAAATTTTTTCTTTTTTGCACCTTGTATAAGGCACCATTCAGTTTTTGTAGAGCCACTATCAGCTATCAAAATACTTTGCATATTGGAAATTTTAGGTTAGTAAGGTAAAACAATAATAACGATAATAATAGTAAAAAATTATCTTCGTTTAAAATTAACTTTGCTTATTGTTTTTTATAGTAAAAGGCATTACAAAAGTTGTTTTGGGGCTACTGTTCATTATCAAATAATCAACAAAAGTTCGGGCTTTGCTGGGCTGTGGTACCGCTTTTAAAAAAGCGGCACTAAACCCTGCACATCCCGTAGCCATTAGGCAGTTGTTATCTATTTGGTAATAATTTATAAAAATTTATCAGCACAAAAAGTAAAAAAGATTTTAATTACAGTACATGAATAAGAAGTTAACTGTTTGGCTACCATTATTATTTAGCCTTACCACCATAATTGGAATGTTTATGGGGTATAAAATGAGAGATGCCATGCCTGGCAAAAGTTTTTTTTATAGTCAAAAGCAAAATTCTTTGCAAGAAGTTGCTGATCTTATAAAAAATAGATATGTAGATACTGTAAATATTAATGCAATAACTGATACGGCAATTATAGCCATGCTAAGCAAGCTAGATCCACATTCTGCCTACATTCCTGCTGCTGAGTTGCAAGATATTAATGATGATATTAAGGGTAGTTTTTTTGGCCTTGGTATTGAGTATAACATTATAAACGATAGTTTAAATATTGTGCATGTTTTACCAAATGGCCCAGCAGAAAAAGCAGGGTTACAAACTGGCGATGTGGTATTAAAAGCTGGTGATAGCACCATATCTGGCAAGCCCATAAACCAATATATTTTGAAGAACATATTTAGAGGTGGTGATGGAAGTAAATTAACTTTAGTAATTCTACGAAATGCTTCAAAATTAACTGTAACTGTTACCCGTGGCAATATACCTGTAAAAAGTATTGATGTTGCCTACATGCTCAATACTAGTATTGGATATATAAAAATAAATAAATTTACCACCCAAACCTATAAGGAGTTTATGAACAACTTGCTTACTTTAAAGCAACAAAAAATGACTAGTTTGGTGTTGGATTTGAGAGGTAATGGCGGTGGTGTTTTAGATGAAGCTACAGAAGTTGTAGATGAATTATTGGCAGGCGATAAACTAATTACCTATACCCAAGGAACACATTCAGAAAAGAAGGAAATTAGGTGCCGCCGTCAAGGCCAATTTGAACAAGGAAAAGTTGTTATTTTAGCTGATGAAAATACAGCAAGTGCCAGCGAAGTACTAATGGGTGCTTTGCAAGATTGGGATAGAGCAACCATACTAGGTAGGCAAAGCTTTGGTAAGGGTTTAGTACAAGAGCAGTATGATTTAAGTAATCAAGGTGCATTACGCCTTACCATTGCTAGATATTTTACACCCCTCGGCCGTAGCATACAAAGGCCTTACAAACTTGGTAACAAAGCCTATTTTGATGCCTACATAAATAGGTATTACAATGGGCAAAATAGCACTGCTGATTCCATAAAAAATGACACATCAAAAGTTTATAAAACTACAAAAGGAAAAAAACTATATGCAGCTGGAGGTATTACACCTGATTATTTTATTAGTACAGATACTTCAAAAATGTCGAAAAATGTTTTACAATTATTTAGCAAAGGCTTGCTAAATGATTTTGGATACCGATATATAAAACAAAATAAAACTATTGTAACCCAATATAAAACTGCAAATATTTTCATCAAAAATTTTGTAATTAGCCCAGCAGATTGGCAATATTTTAATAAATTGGCAATAGCAGATTCTATTACAAACACTACCGTAAACCCAACTGAAAAAACTTATATTCAAAAAATATTAAAAGCATCTATTGCCAAACAATTATTTAATGCTAGCGGTTATTACCAAACACTTAATGATGATGACAACTATATTAAAAAAGCGTTAGAATTATTAAAATAAAAGGCTGCTTTTTTTACATTATCTAAAAAAATTTATTTATACAGTAAGTGAATTTTGTGTATTAATATGTTTATTTATTGCAAACTTTAAAAGAAGGTTTCAAATTTTACTTGTTTATGCCCTATCCTTATCAAATAACTTCCTTACAGCAATACCATAGCGACTATAAAAAAAGTATAGATAACCCAAATGATTTTTGGGCCAATGTAGCTGAAAGCTTTACTTGGAGAAAGAAGTGGGATAAGGTGTTGGAATGGAATTTTATCGAACCAAAAATTGAATGGTTTAAAGGTGCAAAATTAAACATTACCGAAAACTGTTTAGATAGGCATTTGGAAAAAAATGGCGATACTCCAGCCCTTATTTGGGAACCTAACAATCCCGATGAAAAGCATCGAGTTATTACTTACAAAGCCTTGCACTTAAAAGTAATGCAGTTTGCAAATGTGCTTAAAAATAATGGTGTACAAAAAGGCGATAGGGTTTGCATTTACATGGGCATGGTGCCTGAGCTTACCATTGCGGTGCTTGCTTGTGCAAGAATAGGGGCTGTACACTCTGTAATATTTGGTGGCTTTAGTGCACAAAGCATAGCCGATAGGTTGCAAGATGCTAAAGCCGAATTTATTGTAACGGGTGATGGGGCTTACCGAGGCAATAAGGAAATACCGCTAAAAGCCGTAATTGACGATGCTTTGATACAATGCCCATTTGTAAAAAGAGTTATTGTACTTACCCGTACCCGTACCCCTGTAAGCATGATAAAGGGAAGAGATGTATGGTGGGAAGATGAAATAAAACATGTAGAAACCATGGGCAATAATTATTGTGCAGCAGAGCCTATGGATGCCGAAGATTACCTTTTTATTTTGTACACATCGGGCAGTACAGGCAAGCCCAAAGGTGTGGTGCATACTTGCGCTGGTTATATAGTGTGGACTACCTACACTTTTGTAAACATGTTTCAATACAACCCCGGCGATATTCATTTTTGCACCGCCGATATAGGGTGGATAACAGGGCACAGTTATATTGTATACGGCCCGTTGGCAGCAGGTGGCACATCCCTCATGTTTGAAGGCATACCTACCTGGCCCGGTGCTGGCCGTTTTTGGGATATTATTGACAAACACAAAGTAAATATTTTGTACACAGCACCTACTGCAATACGTAGTTTAATGAGTTTTGGTACAAAGCCTTTGATAGGCAAAAATTTAAGCAGTTTAAAAACCTTAGGCACCGTAGGCGAACCCATAAATGTAGAAGCTTGGAATTGGTATAACGAAAACATTGGCAAGGGCAATTGCCCCA
Source organism: Ferruginibacter sp. (assembly GCA_031360055.1). GTDB lineage: Bacteria > Bacteroidota > Bacteroidia > Chitinophagales > Chitinophagaceae > Ferruginibacter. The sequence goes on along the minus strand of JANMAV010000195.1, from coordinate 13,407 downwards.
TAATAGATACGTGGTGGCAAACCGAAACTGGTGGCTGCCTTATAACCAACCTTGCTGGCGTAACCCCCGCCAAGCCAACATTTGCAACATTACCTATGCCCGGAGTGCAGTTATTGTTGGTAGATGAAAATGGTGCTGAAGTAGCCGATATTGAAGGCCAAGAAACCGTAAGTGGAAACCTCTGTATTAGAGCTCCTTGGCCGGGCATTTTACGTACTACTTATGGCAACCATGAACGCTGCAGAGTAAATTATTTTTCCACTTACCCCAACCTTTATTTTACGGGTGATGGTTGCCTTAGAGATAAAGAGGGCTACTATAGAATTACAGGCAGGGTAGATGATGTGCTAAATGTAAGCGGCCATCGTATTGGTACTGCCGAAATAGAAAACGCCATAAACATGCACGCTGGAGTAGTTGAAAGTGCTGTGGTTGGTTACACTCACGATATAAAAGGACAAGGTATTTACGCTTACGTTATTTACAATGGCTCCCATTCCGATGAAAATCTTACTAGGCAGGACATTAATGCCACTGTAAGCAAAGTTATAGGTGCTATAGCCAAGCCCGATAAAATACAATTTGTAATAGGTTTACCAAAAACAAGAAGTGGTAAAATAATGAGGCGTATTCTCCGTAAAATAGCCGAAGGCGAAACCGAAAATTTAGGAGATACCTCTACCCTACTCGATCCTGCTGTTGTGCAGGATATTAAAAATGGTAAGCAATAAAAGAAGATTTTAAATAAAAATTTTTAAATAATGTTTATCGTTTAGTATGAAATAATATAAATTTCTAAAATAATATGAATAGTACACAGTCAAGTTGAGCTAGTTTAAAAGATTCTATCGTCAAATATACCGTCTCCGACAAGCGAAAGCCTACCCCTAAAAAATCACAATCAACAGTTTATGTAATTCCAATAATTATTTTTTAACCACACTAAACATTATCTGAATTTCAAATTTTTTCATACAAATTTTTATAAAAACATCGTTTTCCATTTTGCAAAAAAGTATTTCTATAAACAACAGCATGCAAGCACAATCATTTAGGCTCATTAAAGATATAGTACTTATTGTAGCAGGTATATTTTCAGCTGCATTTGGCTTTAAAGGTTTTTTGCTTACCAACCATTTTATAGATGGCGGTGCCACAGGTATATCATTGCTAATATCGGAGCTAGCAGGTGTGCCTTTGTACATTTTACTTGTAACTGTAAATATTCCATTTGTGTTATTGGGGTATAAAATAATGGGCAAAGCATTTGCCTTAAAAACTATGTTATCTATTGCAGGTTTGGCTTTGGTAGTAGCCACGGTAACTTTTCCTGATGTTACTAAAGATAATTTGTTAGTAGCCGTATTTGGTGGGTTCTTTTTAGGTGCAGGTATTGGGCTTACTATGAGGGGCGGTGCCGTAATAGATGGTACTGAAATTTTAGCCATTTTTTTAAGCCGTAAATTTGGCACCTCAATAGGCGAAATTATTATTTGTATAAATGTTATTATTTTTTCTGTAGCAGCTTATTTTCTATCTATTGAAATTGCTTTATATTCAATGATAACGTATATAGCTGCATCAAAAACACTCGATTTTATTGTAGAAGGTATAGAAGAATATACCGGTGTAACAATAATTTCTAAAAATAGCGATGCCATAAAAACAATGATAACCGATGTGCTAGGCCACGGTGCCACTACGTATAAGGGCGAAAGTGGTTTTGGCAAACATGGCGAAAACAATGACATAAAAATTATTTATACCGTAGTTACAAGGCTGGAACTTAATAAACTTAAAAACGAAATAGCATTAATTGATAAACATGCCTTTGTAATTATGAGCAGTATAAACGATACAAAAGGAGGAATGGTAAAAAAGAGGGTGCTACATTAAATTATATTTGGAAGATGTAAAATACAAAAGGCTCCAAAAAGAGCCTTTTGTGTAATTGCATTGTAATGTAAGGGTTTACATTGTGGATTTTTTAATACGATATTGGATTGTAAACTTTAAGTAAATGTATAAACAGAATAAATAACAATTTGTACATTACTACACTAATTTAGTATAGTAATGCTTCTACATGTTGTAATACATCTCAAAGTAGAAAGCAATTTTTAAATCCTACCTTTGTCGCCAAATTTTAAACATTATGTGGCTTAACAACATTTTAGAAACAATAGGTAACACTCCACTTATTAAATTAAATAAAATTACCAAAGATTTACCCTGTACGGTATTGGCAAAAGTTGAATATTTTAACCCTGGTAATTCTATTAAAGATAGAATGGCACTTAAAATGCTTGAAGTAGCTGAAAAAGAAGGTAAAATAAAGCCGGGCGGTACTATTATAGAAGGTACAAGTGGAAATACAGGAATGGGTTTGGCACTAGCGGCCTGTATAAAAGGCTACAAGTGTATTTTTACAACTACTGATAAGCAAAGTAAAGAAAAAGCAGATATCTTAAAAGCAGTTGGTGCAGAAGTTATTGTTTGCCCTACAAATGTAGAGCCTGAAGACCCTAGAAGTTATTATTCTGTATCAAAAAGATTAGCTACAGAAGTGCCTAACAGTTGGTATGTAAACCAATATGATAATTTAGCAAATAGGCAAGCACACTATGAGCAAACTGGCCCAGAAATTTGGGAACAAACAGAAGGAAAAGTAACACACTTGGTTGTAGCAACTGGTACTGGTGGTACAATAGTAGGTACAGGGAAATATTTAAAAGAAAAAAATCCGAATATTAAAGTATGGGCTATAGATAGTTATGGCTCCTTATTAAAAAAATATTTTGAAACTGGTGAATTAGATCAAAAAGAAGTGTACCCATATATAAGTGAAGGTTTTGGTGAAGATTTTGTGCCAGAAAATTATGATATGCAGTACATTGATGAATTTGTAAAAGTTACTGATAAAGATGGTGCAATAATGGCCAGGCGTATTGCAAAAGAAGAAGGAATTTTTGGAGGTTACAGTTGTGGTAGCTGTTTGCAAGGTATGTTGCAACTAAAAAGCCAATTAAAAGAAGGTGATGTAGTGGTTTGTATCTTTCACGATCACGGTAGTAGGTATGTGGGTAAAATTTATAATGACCAATGGATGATGGAAAGAGGATTTTTAGAAGTAAAAACCTTTAAAGATTTAGTTAGTGGTAGAGCAATGCAAAAATTAATTACTGTAAGTGCCTCAGATACAGTATTGAAGGCTATTGAGCTTATGAAAAAATATGATATTGAAAATATACCAGTATTTGATAATGATGTAGTTATTGGTGCCATATCTGCACACGGCTTATTTGATAAAATTTTAAATAATGCAGATGTTAAAAACGAACGTATACAAACAGTATTAGAACCAAGTTACCCATTTGTTGCATTTGATACAGCTGTTGAAAGATTAAGCAATTTTATAACTAAAGAAAATGGAGCGGTACTCAGTAAAGATGAAAGTGGTAGTTACCACATTGTTACTAGGCATGATATTATACAAAGTCTATCAAAATAATTTTTTTTAAAATAATTTACTTTTTTTTCAAGAAAAGCCTTACCAATGCTACATATAAACTATGTAGCATTTTTAATTTAGTTAACAACTTGTCCACAAATACGTAAAAACACCTAGTACAATACACAGTTTATTTTTTAAAATTGTAGAGTTAGTACTAATGTAATTGTTAATTACGTCATTTTAATAATAGAGAGAAAATGCTCTTGTGTATCAATACATTATATTCCATCTTTGTAAAAGAAAATAATTGACAAATTAAGCGTTGATCAAAGTTTAGATTGTTATCATTTTTTACTTCTGTATTTTAAGTAACATAGTTTTCGCTTTAAAATGTAGGAATATCTATTTAAAACCAAAAATATCCATTGCTTATGCTGTAAAAAGCGATAATAGCAAGAATTAATTAACTGTCTAGTAAAAAACCAATTCAATATTTCAAGCTTATGCTGTTAAAAGCGACGATAGCTAAACCAAAACCAATATCCTGCTTATGCTGTTAAAAGCGACGATAGCAATTAGAATTCAATTATTGAAAAACTTTTACAATATCCATTTGCTTATGCTGTAAAAAGCGACAATAGCTACCATTTAAAAACCAAAATCCTGCTTATGCTGTAAAAAGCGATAATAGCAAAAAACCAGCCTTGCAGTTGAACAAACCTTATTGCCAACGACAGTAATTGTAAATTCAATTGCAAATAATTGTTCTCTAACCAATTATCCTGCTTATGCCTTAAAAAGCGATAATAGCAAAATCCAAAAATCTTTGAAAAGCTAATAAATAGAGAAGTCTGTTTACAAAATCAAGTTACGTTACACTACACACTGGAAAAGGAAAATATTTTACTGAAAAGTTAATTTTCAGACTTTAAAATCTTCCCGAAAAGCCTCTAAGTATCGTTGGTGCTAAATTCATTCATCCATCATAATTTGAATTCAAATTATGATGGATTTTTTTTGCTCATAGGTTAAATATAAAAAACATAATATGAGTTGGCATAATAACAAATGCAGCATGAATATAATATTAACCATTGTTTAAAATGTGCAAACCCTGTGTATACTAACTAATGAATCAGTTTTTAATTTTAACCTAATTCTTGTATGTTTGCTCCCCTTTGCCATTAAAAAGTAAATATTTACGAAATAAGGCATTACTAATAAAATTATAGATACTGTGCGTTTAAAGAGCTTAGAAATAAAAGGATTTAAAAGTTTTGCCGATAAAACGGTACTTAATTTTGATGAAGGTATTACCGGAGTAATTGGCCCAAATGGTTGTGGTAAAAGTAACATCATAGATAGTATACGCTGGGTAATTGGTGAGCATAAAATAAGTAATTTAAGAAGCGAAAACTTAGAGAGCTTAGTATTTAACGGTAGCAAAACTCGTAAAGCAAGTGGTTTAGCAGAAGTGAGCCTAACTTTTGAAAACACAAAAAACCTCCTACCAACTGAATTTAATACGGTTACTGTTACTAGAAAATATTATAAAAGCGGAGACAGTGAGTATCGTTTAAACGATGTTGCCTGTAGACTAAAAGATATTCATAACTTATTTATGGATACTGGTGTAAGTACTGATAGTTATGCTATTATTGAACTAGGCATGGTAGATGATATAATAAAAGATAAAGAAAACAGCCGCCGCAGAATGCTGGAGCAAGCAGCAGGTATTACCATTTATAAAACAAGAAAAAAAGAAGCTAAATTAAAACTTGATGCTACTGAGCAAGACTTAGCTCGAATTGAAGATTTATTGTTTGAAATAAATAACCAATTAAAAACATTAGAAAATCAAGCTAAAAAAGCAGAAAAGTATTTTGAAATAAAAAAGGAGTACAAAGATGTATCAATAGAGTTAGCTAAAGCAGCTTTAGAAGGCTTTAATATTACCTACAAAGATCTTAACCATCAACAACAAGAAGAGGTAGACAAACGTATAGAATTAGAAGCTGCAATAGCTAGTGAAGATGCAGCACTTGAGAAAGAAAAACTTGACTTTGTAGAAAAAGAAAAAGCATTACAAAGTATGCAACATGCCTATAATGACATGTTGGATAAAGTAAGAAGTAAGGAAAACGAAAAAAATCTTAGCAGCCAAAAAGCACAATATTTAAGAGAAACTAAAGCTAGTTTAAATGATTTTTTATTAAAAGCTTCAAGCCAATTATTGGGTTTACAAGAAAGCATAACCTTTACCGGTAACCAAATTGTAGAAGAGGAGCAAAAGGTTTTAGAACTAGAAGATAAAGTAGAAGACCTTAAAGAAGCAGTAGAAGATAAACGTAAAATATTTGATGAAAAACGTAATAGTATAGATAATCTGAGAAAAGAAAACCAAGCATTACAACTACATAGATTTGATGCTGAAAAAAAAGTAGCTGTAGCTGATACTAGTATACAAAATGTACAACGTACCGTACTGCAACTACATGAGGAGCAGAAAGGAAGAGCTACACAGTTGCAAAGTTTAGAGGAAGAAAAAAAGCAAAAAGAAAAAGAATTAGAACAGAAAAAATCTTCTTTACTAGATTTACAAGCACAGCAAGATCGTACAAAAGAGCAGATATTAGCTACTCAAAATATGATGGAAGGCATGAGAAATAACTTAGCTGATGAAAGCCGAAAATTAGATGCACGTACCAACGAATATGACCTCCTAAAAAGCCTCATTGATAGTATGGAAGGCTATCCTGAAAGTGTAAAGTTTTTGCACAACAATACAGGGTGGAACAAAGATGCTCCCTTACTCTCAGATATTATTTACGTAAAAGAACCTTACAGAGCAGCTGTTGAAAATGTGCTGGATCAATACCTGAATTATTATGTAGTTAATAATCTGCAGGAAGGTTTGCAAGCCATTCATTTGCTTGACGAAAATAAAAAAGGTAAGGCCAATTTCTTTTTGCTCGATAAATTTACAAGTACCGAAACTTTTCATCAACCCAAAGAAACCATTGCAGCATTAGATGTTATAGAGATTGAAGATAAATATAAACTTTTAGCAAAACAATTACTAGGTAACGTATTTATTGCTGAAAATGAAGATGCGTTGAAAGAAAGTAACGGAGCTGTTATTTTAGAAAAAACAGGAAAATTTGTTAAAGGAAAATTTAGTATAACTGGTGGCAGTGTGGGTTTGTTTGAGGGGAAAAAAATTGGAAGAGCAAAAAATTTAGAAAAATTACAGATAGAAATTACAGCACAACAGAATTCTGTTACAGCATTAAAATTAAGCATTAAAATTAAGCATGATGAAGTTATTAGCTATAATGAACAGTTAAAAGAAGGTTTAATAAAACAATCACAAGCTGATATAAATAATGGTATTAATGTAGTATTTTCTCTTCAAAATAAAATAGAAAATATAACCCACCAGCAAACTAATAGCGCTGCAAGAGTAGTAGAGTTGCAAGTACAATTAGATAATAATCAACATGCCATTGCTGATACAAGGGTAGAACTAGATAAGTTTAATACACAGTTAGATGAGTTGCAAGATACTTTGCAAAGCATAGAGCAGGCTTATGCTACAGCCGAACAGGAATATAATTTTGCAGGTGCAGCATATAACGAAAGCAACATAAATTTTGCAAAGCAACATAGTAAAGTTACCTCACTTAAAACAGAACTTAGTTTTAAAACCAACCAGTTAACTGATTTAGAAATGCAGGTGGCCAATAGTACCTTGCAATTAAAAGATAGTGATGAAGCCATAAGCAGTACTCATGAAACATTGAAGGAACTAGAGGCTTTGTTGGTAACTATGCTACAAAATAAAGAAACAAATGAAAAAGCTTTAAACGAGGCTGATCAGGCATACTACAACCTACGCAATGCCCTTACCGAAAAAGAAACTGCCCTACGCCAAAAGCAAAAAAGCAAAGAAATTATTGATACCCTTTTAAACGAAATAAAAGATAAACTAACTGACCTTAAACTACAATTGAGTGGTATGAAGGAGAGATTAAGTGTAGAGTTTAGGGTTGATTTAGATACCATTATTGATGAGCCAAGAACGGGCACAGATGCTGTAGATGATTTAAAAGAGCGTAACGAACGCATGAAAAAACGCTTAGAGAATATGGGAGAAGTAAACCCAACTGCTATTGAGGCTTACACAGAAATGAAGAAGCGCTATGAGTTTATTTTAGAACAAAAAAATGATTTGGTTACGGCAAAAGATAGCCTGATGCAAACTATACAGGAAGTAGAAGCCACTGCCAACCAACAATTTTTAGATACTTTTAATAGAACTAGAGAAAACTTTCAAAAAGTATTTAAGGCATTATTTACTGATGAAGATACAGCTGATATGGTATTGGTTGACCCCGAAAACCTAGCCGAAACAGGCATTGATATTGTGGCCAAACCAAAAGGCAAACGCCCAAGCAGCATAGGCCAATTAAGCGGTGGTGAAAAAACACTCACAGCGACTGCATTGTTATTTGCCATCTACTTAATAAAGCCTGCACCATTCTGTATTTTAGATGAGGTAGATGCACCGCTAGATGATGCCAACGTAGGCAAATTCACCAACATGATTAAGCAGTTTAGCGAAAACAGCCAGTTTATAATTGTAACCCACAACAAGCAAACCATGAGTGCTGTAGATGTTATTTACGGTGTAACCATGCAAGAACCTGGCGTAAGCAAATTGGTGCCGGTTGATTTTAGAAGTTTGAATTAAACTTTTGTGAGCTAGCTTTTAATTAAATTGTAATCCTTAAATGCAGGCATCTTTTATATGGTTTTATGATTTCTTTGGCAATAGTTGCACTAAATTTGATTAGGCTTTTAAAATTTAAAGAAAGCAAACTTCATTGATCAAAAATATTATCATACTTATTTTTTTATATGTAGCTGTACTGTTACCCAAAAATATGGTAGCCCAGCAAGTAGGTAAGTACGATACCATTACTACACTTGCCATTGTATACAAAGGTGATACCATTTCTTTTAAGGATTTAGAAAATGTCTCCGTATATACAATGCTTACCGCAGCACAACGTGTAGCTTTAGCAAAATATAATAGATTAAGAAATGCTGTGTACGTTACATATCCCTATGCACGCCGGGCAGGTGCCGTAATGAATGATATAAACGATAAATTGGTAGGTGTTACTGAAAAAGATGAACGAAAAAAGTATATTAAAACAAGAGAAAAAGAGCTAAAGAAAGAATTTACTGAACCCTTAACAAATTTGTCAGTATATCAGGGCAAGGTACTTATGAAACTTATAAATAGGGAAACAGGCAATAATTGTTACGAAATTATAAAGGAATATAAAGGTGGTGTTACAGCAAGGGTTTATCAAACTGTAGCTTTCTTTTTTGATAGTAATTTAAAACAAAGTTATGATGCCGATACTGATGATGCAACTATTGAAAGAATTGTAAAAGAGGTGCAACGTATGTATGGTTACAATGAAAGCCCTCATGCAAAAGCCATGTAATAATATTAACCCATCGGATTTAAAAAATTTTGAAAAGTTTAGGATACGTTGTCTTAATTAATTATATACACCTAAATCAGTAATTTATTCACAAATATTATCTAATGTTAATTAATAGTTACTTCCCTACCAGCCATTTAGTGTAAATTGCAGCAAATTCAGAATTTTTTGTATGAAGTTAGATTATTTAGCATTTGGTGTACACCCAGATGATGTGGAATTGGGATGTGCAGGTGTACTTTTAAAAGAAAAAAACTTAGGAAGCAACACAGGTATTATTGATCTTACTTTGGGTGAATTAGGTACTAGGGGAACAATAGATACAAGAAAAGCAGAAGCAGCTGCAGCATCGGTAATTTTGAAGGTAAATTGCAGAGAAAATTTAGAAATGGCTGACGGTTTTTTTGAAAATGACAAAGCTCATAAATTGAAAATTATTTCAATTTTAAGAAAGTACCAACCTGAAGTTATTTTTTGCAATGCACCTAACGATAGGCATCCTGACCATGGAAGAAGTGCATTATTGGTTGAGGATGCTGCTTTTTTAAGTGGTTTAGCAAAAATTGAAACAAATTTAGATGAAGAATTACAAAAACCTTGGCGACCAAAATACGTATTTAATTACATACAGGATAGATATATAAACCCAGATTTTGTAGTAGATATAACAGAAATTTTTGAGCAAAAATTAGCATCGGTAAAAGCATATAAAACTCAATTTTTTGATGCCGATAATGCTGCTGGCCCTCAAACCTATATATCAACGCCTGAGTTTTTAGATAGTGTAATTGCAAGGGCCGCTATGTTTGGAAAAATGATTGGAGTAAAATATGGGGAAGGATTTTTAACAAAAAAAATGTTGGGTATAAGTTCAATTAATTCGTTAGTTAAGCAAAGTACTTAATGAAATAATAAAAAAAATATGGCAACAACACCAAAATTTAAAAATTTAAGTGGTACAAATTTTCACAAAGAACTCAAAAAAAGGGTAAACAATTATTTTGTAGAAAATAATAAAAAAAGTACTGGTGATTACTCACTGTATTTTAAGGCAACACTTTTTTGGGCATTATATATTGCATTGTACATTCATGTTTTATTTTTTACACCTAGTACTTTTTGGGCAATTGCAGAATGCTTTTTAATGGGTGGTTTAACTGCAGCCATAGGTTTTAATGTAATGCATGATGGTGGGCATGGTAGCTTTAGTGGAAGCAGTTTTTGGAACAAAATTGCAGCTTTTTCAGTAAATGGTTTAGGCGCTAGTGCAATAATGTGGAACAATAAGCATAATGTAATACACCATACATATACTAACATAGCAGGCGTTGATGATGATATTGAAATAAAACCGATGTTGAGAATGTGTGAAAGCCAAAAGAAGTATAAAATACATCGTTTTCAACACATATATGTATGGTTTTTATATACCCAATTATTAATTATTTGGGTATTTGCTACTGATTATACGAAGTATTTTAGGCAAAAAGTTGGAAGTGTGCCAATCAAAAAAATGAGCACATCAGAGCATATCACTTTTTGGGCTGCAAAAGTATTTTATTACTTTATGATGATAGGTTTACCAATTTATAAAGTTGGATTTTTACCTTGGTTAGTTGGGTTTTTAGTATTAGCAATGTTTGCTGGCTTTGTATTAGCGGTAGTTTTTCAATTAGCACATACCATAGAAGAAACTGCTTTCCCAGTTCCTATAGAAAATACAAATGATATGGAAAATGAGTGGGCTATACACCAAATTCAAACAACTGCAAATTTTGCAACAAAAAATAAATTAATATCATGGTTGGTTGGTGGGTTAAATTTTCAAATTGAGCACCATTTATTTCCTAAAATTAGCCACATACATTATCCTGAAATTAGTAAAATAATTAAACGTACCTGTCAGGAATTTAATGTGAACTATATTGAACACAGAAGAATGAGACATGCTTTAGTATCTCATGCAACTTATCTTAAAAAAATGGGGAGATACTAAAACTTTTTTAATATAATTTAGAAGTCCGATTTTAAAATAAGTCGGACTTTTTTTGTACCTATTTATAATCATATAAATCATATAATATGGCAATAGTAAATTGGCACCAAAATCATGAAAAAAATTTAAAGTTTGGCGATAAATTAGCCGATGCAGTAGCAAATGGAATGGGCTCCTGGTCTTTTATTTTATGGCAAACAGCCATAGTAATTATTTGGATGATATTGAATATAATTGGTTTTATACAACATTGGGACCCCTACCCTTTTATTTTATTAAACTTAATATTTTCTACACAGGCAGCTTATGCTGCACCAATAATTATGATGGCCCAAAACAGACAAAGCCAAAGAGATAGAGAACAAGCTGATAATGATTATAGAACTAACATAGAAGCAAAAAAAGAAATTGAAGCGTTGCAGTTGCAATTAACAAAACTTGAAACTGAAAAATTAGATATAATTATAGAAATGCTTAAACAAAAAAAATAAGCTGTTAGTGTGTATTAAAAAATTTTAAAAAAGAGTTTAAACATAAGCTAGATCTTTAATTACTTTAAGTTAATTTAACTACAATTTTTGCTTAACTATATGCTTGGGCTAACATTTTACAGTATACTAATAACAAATAATTTATTTTTAAACCATTTTATTACTGCAATATTAAAGAGCTAAACAAAGCCATATTCTTAAATTTGCAATCTCAATTATACATCAATGACTGAAGAAAAAAGTTTAAATTTTTTAGAAGAAATTATAGAATCGCATCTGGCTGAAGGCAAATATAAAAGTATAGTTACCCGTTTTCCACCAGAGCCTAATGGATACCTACACATGGGCCATGCTACAAGCATTTGTTTAAATTTTGGGCTCACCAAAAAGTACCCTGGTTACACCAATTTACGATTTGATGATACCAACCCTGTTACTGAAGATACAGAATATGTGGAAAGCATAAAGGAAGATATAAAGTGGTTAGGTTTTGAATGGAAGAACGAATTATATGCATCTGACTATTTTAATACACTATACGATTATGCAGTAACTCTAATAAACAAAGGGTTAGCTTATGTAGATGATAGCACTTCAGCAGAAATTGCTGTATTAAAAGGTACACCAACAGAGCCAGGTAAAGATAGCCCATGCCGTAGCCGTAGTATAACTGAAAACTTACAACTATTTGAAGAAATGAAGGCAGGTAAGTATGCAGATGGTGAAAAAATACTCCGTGCAAAAATTGATATGGCTCATACTAATATGTTAATGAGAGACCCATTAATATATCGTATTAAGCATGCTCATCATCACCGCACAGGTAACGATTGGTGTATATACCCCATGTACGATTTTGCACATGGCCAAAGTGATTCAATAGAAAATATTACCCATTCAATTTGCACATTAGAATTTATACCCCATAGAGAATTATATGATTGGTTTATTGAAAAATTAGAAATATTTCCATCAAAGCAGTATGAGTTTGCTAGGCGTAATTTATCGTACACCGTAATGAGTAAAAGGAAGCTAAAGCAACTAGTAGAAGAAAAACATGTTGCAGGGTGGAACGACCCTCGTATGCCCACTATCAGCGGTATGCGTAGGCGTGGGTTTACAGCACAAAGCATACGTACATTTTGTAATAAAGTGGGTATAGCAAAGAGAGAAAATGTAATTGATTTTAGTTTGTTAGAGTTTTGTTTAAGAGAAGATTTAAATAATACAGCACTACGAGCTATGGCTGTGTTAGACCCATTAAAACTAATTATTACCAATTATGAAGATGGTAAAACAGAATATCTAGAAAGTGAGAATGGCCCTGATGAAGCTTATGGAAAAAGGAATATTCCTTTTAGTAAAACCTTATGGATAGAAAGAGATGACTTTATGGAAGAACCAGCAAAAAAGTGGTTTAGGTTTGCACCTGGTGCAAGCGTACGTTTAAAAAGTGCATACATACTCCGTTGCGATACTTTTGAAAAAAATGCTGATGGTAATGTAACAGCAATTCATTGTACCTATTTTGAAAATAGTAAAAGTGGTAATGATATTAGCGGCATTGCTGTAAAAGGTACAATACATTGGGTAAGTGCACCCCATGCAGCCGTTGCAGAAGTAAGATTATATGACAGACTTTTTAAAGTAGAAAACCCTGGTAGTGAAGAGGGAGATTTTAAAGATTACATCAATCCAGATTCTTTACAAGTTGTACATGCATACATTGAACCTTCTTTAACAAATGCAATGCTAACTGACAGATTTCAATTTTTACGAAAAGGATATTTTTGTGTTGACAAAGATTCTACTGCAGAAAATTTAATTTTTAATAGAACAGTTACCCTTAAAGATGCTTGGACAAAAGAGGTAAAAAAATTAGATATTAAAAATTAATCATAGTTAACAAAAATTTTAATGTTTATAGAAAAGGAGATAAAAACGAAA
>JANMAV010000178.1:0-2755 GCA_031360055.1 Ferruginibacter sp. | reverse complement strand
ATTGTTGCGCTTGAAGTCACGCGGAATGCTGGCCCAAAACTCGGAGACTGAACAGAACCTGAGCCTCTAATTGCAGAGCATACAGCATTTAGTTCTATTTTATCAGTTATGCCAAGTGAAAATTGATTAAGTGGTGTAAAGGCATTATCATTCTTTTTATAAATGAAATTAAAACATACAGGCTTATTAAATGAATCAATAGTAGTTAAACCTGCATTCTTAAGTTTTTCATACATTGAACCTGCACCATCAGTTTTCCATGTTGGTGCATATACACTAGCTGCAACGTTACTAGAAACAACTGTTCTTACAATTACGTAGTAACCATTAGGTATAGAATCCATAAATGAACTGGCTAAATTTCTTCCTGCAAGTGTATTAAAATCATATTGAAAATGATTTTTCCTTGTAGGCCCACATACATTTTCAGAACCATATTGTGTGGGTGTATTTGGATTTGCATTGAAAACAGCAGTCATATCTGCAGGATTAATAATTGTGTATATAATTTTACCTACTCCACATACACTTTGAATTGTTCCAGCCCCATCAATATCTACAGAAATATCTGCAGCTTGGTTAGCTGCTGTAGGAAATACCCCATTCTTAATTTTTACATTTGAGTTATAGTCATCAAATCTATATTTTTTATCAGCTGAATAATTAATATCCTTATATACTGATTTTTGATGTTGATAATAATGAGATTGATTAAAACCAGGTGTACTTGTTGGTAGATATACAAAAGAGTAATTTCTCCAATCTAATGTGGCATTAGTATTTACGATAGCAGTTCTCCAATAATACACAACACTATCTTGGTAATTAATATTTGTAGGGGTAAACTCCAAAACACCACCAATGCTTGTGGTATTAAATGTTTTTTTGAAAGGAGAATTAAACAATTCTGTTGTATCTACTTCCATTCTATAATTTTTAGACGCAGCTAAAGGATTGGCTGTACTTGCAGAATATGTAACATTAGGAACAGATACTATAGAATAATTAAAAGGATAAATTGGTCTTATTCCATCTTCTAAAATTGTAAATTCCTTCACAATTTTATTGTTAGTCTCAAATATTTCATCAACATGATTTGTATGATCTAATATTATTTCAATTTTATTTAATCCTCCGTCGGTAAGCGGATTTATTGGTATGTTTACTTTCAAACTATCAACATTCTTTATTGCCAATATTAGCGTATCTAATATTGGTATTAACGTATTGGTATTTGGCAAAATTCTTTTAACTGAAACTCTTATGGTATCGTTTGTGGCTTTTCCAAGATTCTGCATTTTAAAGTTTACGGCAAATGTTGGGTCAGCTACTGTAACAATTGCTGGTGATATTTTTACCAATTGATCTTCTATAACATAATCTGGCTTTTGAAAAGTATTAATTTTAATAGCAGGATCACCATGTAAATTAATTTCTTCTAAATGTATTCTTGTATAATAATCTAACGAACTATTGTTACCACCTAAAAATGTGGTTACATCTTTTATTTGTTCACCTACTGATTTACCATAAGCCAGTTGGCTCATTTCTCTATATAGGCTTGAATTATAATTTTGTAGTGCAAAAGGAATTCCAAAATGTGTATCTGCTAAAAAGCCAATACTTCCTTTTTGATTTGCAAATACATATTTTTCAGAAAGCGTTAAATCACCTGACAGTCTTAATGGATTTAAACTGTAAAAATTACCAGCAGTACAACCACTTACATTAAAAAATGGATATTTACCCGTATTGCTATATATTTCTGGAGTACCTAAATTAAATTCAAAATTTGATGCAGAAGAGTGGCCAAAATAACCTATTAAACCTAAGCCTTCTTGAAATAACTCAGATATACGCTGAGAGCTTGCTTGCTGTACAGTGGCTACAGATGTTTTATTAAAAATTTCTATATGTGCACCATATAAAGTATCTACCAGGCTATTTACATAATCATTGGTATATAACTTAAATAAATTGCTCTCATCATCTGTTTTACCACCTAATACAAACATTACATTCTTCATCCAAGCTTTATCAGCAATTGTAGGGCTTAGTGTACGTTGTACTTGCTCATACTGCAATACTTTTTGGTAATAAATACCAACCTCTGCTCCATTAATAGCTCCTAACCTACCAACTGGAAAAATAGGTAATGATTTTGTTGGTTGAGAAACTAACAAAATATCTGATGCTGGCCAACCAAATGTGGTAACAAAATCTAACTTGTCTAGGTTGGGGTTATTTTCTTGCCCTGCTTTATCTACAAACGATACCCCTCTACCAATAATGAAAACAAATTTTGGTTTTACAGGGTATTGAGCATCTATAAAACGAACAAAATCTCTAATTGATGCTGGGTGTTTTTTTATACCAAATGCAAATTGATCAGTAAGTTCATTAATATCATAGACTTTAGCATTATAGGCTCCACCATTAGTACTGCTTCTATACTGTCTGTATAACTCTACATTATTTACACCACTGCCATCATTATATAATGCAGGGTTTGATATGATGATGTAATCTCCTCTTGTAGCTGCTGTATTATAATCAATAAATGTTTTAGTTGTAAGGGAGGCAATGTTGTTGGTACTTAAAGCTTCAACATTATTTAAAACAAATTCTCTATCAACTTGGTTTGATGGAGGTAATAAAAATTTTACTTTCCCTGCTGTGCTGGCAATATCTCCCACTAACCTAAAGCCAGATGTTTTATCGTATAATATCGGTGCTGTACTACCGTAATTAAAAT
>JANMAV010000164.1:0-15979 GCA_031360055.1 Ferruginibacter sp. | reverse complement strand
CTTTTACAAAAAAGTGGGTTTTTTGTTATCATTTTTAAAAAGAATTGAAAAAAACTTTTACAAAATTTTTTGATTAGTAAATTTCTCTTACATTTGCACTCCAATAAAAAACATGGCCTATAATTGTATGCAGTTTTTTGTAGGAAAAGTTCTTTAAAATAAGCCGAAATAGCTCAGTTGGTAGAGCAACTGATTTGTAATCAGTAGGTCGCTGGTTCGACTCCAGTTTTCGGCTCTAGTTGAGCGTAAACAAAAGAAGGGTAGTGCATCCCGACAAGTAAGTCGGGAAGGTCGCTGGTTCGACTCCAGTTTTCGGCTCTAATGTTTTGTTTTAGTAATAAAACTTTTAAAATAGTAAACTAGTCTTGATACTAACATCTCAATACTTGATACTATAACCGGGCAGATGGCCGAGTGGTTAAAGGCGACAGACTGTAAATCTGTTCTCTCACGAGTACGTAGGTTCGAAACCTACTCTGCCCACAAAAATTAATTAGCTAATTAGCCAAAGTGCTAATCTGCTAATAAAAAGTTCTTTTAATATTGAAGTAGTCCAATTAGCACATTATCGAATTAGCTAATTGGCTAATTAATCAGCGGAAGTAGCTCATTTGGTAGAGCGGTAGCCTTCCAAGCTTCAGGTGGCCGGTTCGAGCCCGGTCTTCCGCTCTTTTCAATTAGTTAATTAGTAGATGTGCTAATTACCTAATTGTGGCCTCTTTAAAAGTGTGGCGTTTGCATTAGCACATTTGCTAATTTGCACATTAGCACATTTGAACTCGGCAAGCCGTCGTAGCTCAGGGGTAGAGCGCTTCCTTGGTAGGGAAGAGGTCATGAGTTCGATTCTCATTGATGGCTCTTGTAAAACAAATATTCTCGGCACTCTTTGTGTCAAAACAAAATAATTAAGTCCATGGTTTATAGACTATAAATAAAACTAAATTTTCAAAACAAAATAATAAATTAAAAACAATGGCAAAAGAATCATTCAAGAGGGATAAACCCCATCTTAACGTTGGTACTATCGGTCACGTAGATCATGGTAAAACAACATTAACAGCCGCTATAACCGATGTTTTGTCAAAAAGAGGTTTAGCGGAGAAAAAAAATTACGACGATATTGATGGTGCACCTGAAGAAAAAGAAAGAGGTATCACAATTAATACAGCTCACGTAGAGTACCAAACTGATACTCGTCACTATGCTCACGTAGATTGTCCAGGTCACGCCGATTATGTAAAAAACATGATTACTGGTGCTGCTCAAATGGATGGTGCTATATTAGTAGTAGCTGCAACTGATGGTCCAATGCCACAAACTAAAGAGCATATCTTACTTGCACGCCAGGTAGGTGTACCTCAATTAGTGGTATTTATGAACAAAGTTGATTTGGTAGACGATCCAGAATTATTAGAATTAGTAGAAATGGAAGTACGTGAATTACTTTCTTCTTACGGTTTTGATGGTGATAATACTCCAATCATTCAAGGTTCTGCAACTGGTGCATTAGCTGGTGAGCAAAAGTGGGTTGATAAAGTAACTGAATTAATGGATGCTGTTGATAGTTATATCCCAGTTCCTCCACGTTTAGTTGATTTACCTTTCTTAATGTCTGTTGAGGATGTATTCTCTATTACTGGTCGTGGTACTGTTGCTACCGGTCGTATTGAAAGAGGTAGAATTAAAGTAGGTGAGGGTGTAGAAATTGTAGGTTTAATGGAAAAACCATTAACTTCAACTTGTACAGGTGTTGAAATGTTTAAGAAATTGCTTGACGAAGGTGAAGCTGGAGATAACGCAGGTTTATTATTACGTGGTATTGAGAAAACTCAAATACGCCGTGGTATGGTACTTTGTAAGCCAGGTTCAATAACACCACATACTGAATTTAAAGGTGAGGTTTACGTTCTTTCGAAAGAAGAAGGTGGTCGTCATACTCCGTTCTTTAACAAATACCGTCCTCAGTTTTATTTCCGTACTACGGATGTAACAGGAGAAGTTACTTTAAACGAAGGAACTGAAATGATTATGCCTGGTGATAACACTAACTTTACAGTTAAACTTATTCAACCAATCGCTATGGAGAAAGGTCTTAAGTTTGCGATACGTGAAGGTGGTCGTACAGTAGGTGCTGGTCAGGTAACTGATATCATTAAATAATTAAAATAAAGCCTCCCTAAACCCCTCCGAAGGAGGGGCTTAGGAAGCTAAAATAAAACGAAGTACCTTTGGTTATCTTACCCTTGGTACTTTGTTGTTTAAAATAAAAGTGTAGATTTACATAAATTTATTTTAGAAAAGTTTTTTAAAAATAACCTCTTCAATCTATTAATAGGATAGATGAGAAGGGCATTTGCGGAAATGGTGCAACGGTTAGCATACGGGTCTCCAAAACCCTTGATCTTGGTTCGAATCCTAGTTTCCGTGCAATAATTATAAATTGGCAATCGTGCTAATATGCAAATTTGCCAATTTATAATTCAACCTTTATTATTTGCACAATTGCACATTTGCATTTGTGCACTTTTTTACATTTGCACATTTGCACATTTGCATATTTGCACATTAATATTATTATGAACAAATTCACAGATTTTGTAAAAGAGTCATACATAGAAATGACCGAAAAAGTAAGTTGGCCAAAATGGGACAACCTAACACAATCTACCGTTATAGTATTAGGAGCTACTTTATTTATTACCTTTTTAGTAGGCATAATGGATTTTGTAGCTAATGGATCAATGAAATTTATTTACTCTTTATTTAAGTAAAAATGGACGAAGAAATTGTATCAGTTGAGCCTAATAATATTATGCCTACCAAAACTGATAAACCTGAAAAGGAAAATAAGTGGTACGTTTTACGTGTTGTTAGTGGTAAGGAAAGAAAAGTTAAGGAATACCTAGATAAAGATATTGTACGTAACGGCTGGGATAAAATTGTGCACCAAATATTTTTACCAGTAGAAAAAGTGTATAAAGTTGCTAACGGTAAAAAAGTAATGAGGGAGAGAAATTTCTATCCAGGTTATATAATGATAGAAGTTGCTGATGGTAAACTTACTGATGATATTATACAGCATGTGAGTAGCATAAGCAATGTGATGCATTTTCTTACTGATGGTAAAGGCTCTAAAGGTAATATCATTTCTCTTCGTAAAGTAGAAGTAAATAAAATGTTAGGAAGGGTTGATGAAATGACAGATGCAGGTGCCGTAACTATGGCTGAACCATTTATAATTGGTGAAACTATTAAAATTATTGACGGACCCTTTAATGACTTTAATGGTGTTATTGAAGAAGTTAATGATGAGAAGAAGAAACTTAAAGTGCAAGTTAAAATATTTGGTAGAGCTACTCCAGTTGAGCTTAGCTACATGCAGGTAGAAAAAATTGCATAAGCCAAAACACAAAAATAAAAATCCCGTCTTAATAGTAAGACGGGATTTTTTATATAACATCATTATAAATTTTATCACACAATGATTTCCAAAAAAATAATTAGTACAATACTGTTTTATTTTATTATTTGGATCATAGTTTTTCAATTAGCAAGGTTATTATTTTTTGCAGTTAATCATTCATTTTTACAGCAAGGATGGGTATTAAATGTATTACAATCAGCTTGGCATGGCTTACGTATGGATATTGCATTTGCTTCATACATAACCACAGTATTTTCTATACTATTATTATTAGTTGTAGCCATTAAAAATACAATTACCAATATTTTAATAAACGTTTACAGCTTTTTGGTGGTTCTATTTGTTTCTATAATCATAACAGTAGATCTTTTTACGTATCAGCATTGGGGCTATAGGCTAGATGCTACACCAATTAAATATCTCAAAAATCCAAAAGAAATGGGAGCTTCCATGGCTCACCTACCTATTTTTTTTATTGTATTATTTTTAATATCTGGTGCATTAGTATTGTTTATAATTATTAAAAAAATAGTATTAAATCCTTTACGAAAAGATGTTAATGTAAAATTTTCAATAGCTCAAAAAATTAAAAATTGCTTAGTTGTTTTAATAATAGCAGCTCTTTTAATTATACCTGCCCGTGGGGGGGTGCAGCAAATTCCAATAAATGCAAGTTCAGTTTACTTTTCAAATAATATTTTTTATAACCATGCAGCAATAAATGTTTGTTGGAATTTTGTAAATGCAGTTTTTGACATTAAAAAAGTATTAAAAAATGATTTTATTGTTATGCCCGAAAATGAAGCTACGCAAATTAAAAATAAATTATTACCAGCAACTGTTGATTCTACTAACACAAACATATTACTTACAAAAAATAATAAGCCAAACATAATTTTTATTGTGTGGGAAAGTTTTACTGAAAAAGCTACGCATGCACAATTAGACAGTGTAGAAATTACTCCCAATTTTAATACTCACAAAAAAGAAGGAATATATTTTTCAAATATTTATGCAGCTGGTGATAGAACTGACAAAGGAATTGTTGCTATACTTAGTGGCTACCCTTCTCAGCCAACAACTTCAATTATTAAAATACCTCAAAAAGTAAGTTCATTGCCAAATATTGGTTCCATTTTATATAAGCAACAATATAATACAGCATTTTATTATGGGGGTGAGTTAGATTTTGCAAATATAAAAGCCTACGTTATGGGTTGTAATTTTACAAACATAACTACTATACAACAATTTAAAAAAGGTGATTTAAATTCAAAATGGGGAGCACATGATGGAGTTGTTGCCAACAAAATTTTGACAGATATAAAACAACAGAAGTCACCGTTTTTTTACACCTGGCTAACATTAAGTAGTCACGAACCTTTTGAAACACCTGTGGCTTCTATTACTGCTAAAAAAGATAACGAATCTTTGTTTTTAAACTCACTACATTATGCTGATGAAGTAATTTTTAATTTTATAGATGAAATGAAAAGCCTACCAACTTGGCAAAATACAATTGTTGTAATAGTGGCAGATCATGGTCATAAAATGCCAATGACTAAAAATAAAATAGATGATTATAAAATACCGATTTTAATGTTAGGTGGAGCATTAAATACAGTTGATACGGTAATTAACAGAGTAGGTTCACAAATTGATTTGCCAAAAACAATATTATCACAATTGCAAATGCCAAATGAACAATTTATTTGGAGTAAAAATTTATTGAATTATCAAACAGAGCAATGGGCCTACAGCAGCTTTAATAACGGCTTTGGTTTTGTACAACCAACTGGCTATGTTTTATATGATAATGTGGGAAAACAATTAATTGAAAGCGGTGGAACAAATATTACAGATAATGTAAAAAAAGGAGCTGCTTTTCAACAGCTAACTTTTCAAGATTTTTTAAATAGATAAACATTAGGCTTTTCTCAACAACTTATAAATTTTAATTGCACTCATTAGTATAGCAATACACAATGCTAAACCCAATAAACCCCAAATTAAGCTCATACTTTGTTTAACAACAACCAGCATAACAATGCTAATTAAAAATACAGTAGCAAGCTCATTCCATATACGCAATTGGTTGCTATTGTATGTAAATATATTTTTTTGTTGTTGTTTGTACAAAACATGAAGGCTGTAATGATACAGATATAACAGTACCACAAAACCAATTTTTACCCACAGCCAAGTATCTATAATTAATGGGTTTATATAAATTAACCAAGGCCCAAGTATCAATGTAATAATTGCAGATGGCCAAGTTATACCTAGCCACAAACGCCTTATCATTATACCAAATTGGGTTTTTAAAATGGTTTTATCAGGCTCAGCTTTTTCATTGGCCTCGGCATTGTAAATAAATAATCTAACAATGTAAAATAATCCACTGAACCAGGTTACAATAAAAATAATATGCAAAGCTTTAATGTACAGGTACATAAGTTGTATTTTTTTCTATGTGTTCATCTATAATTTTTACCATAGTATCTATCCATAAAGGATCTGTATTAAGGCAAGGAATTAAGGTGAAACTTTCTCCACCAGCTTCCATAAAAAATTCTCTTCCCTCTTCACCCATTTCCTCAATAGTTTCTAAACAATCACTTACAAATGCAGGGCAAACTACAACTATTTTTTTAATACCCTCTGCAGGCAATTCTTTGAGCCTTGCAGCAGTATAAGGTTTCAGCCATTCATCTCTACCCAATCTACTTTGAAAAGAAGTAGCATATTTATTGGTAGGCAACCCTAATTTCTCTGCCACTAAAACAGAAGTAGCCTTTACCTGATGGCTATAACAAGTGGTATGTGCTTCACATGCAACGTTGCAACAGTCGGCAACCTTTAAGCAGTGTTTGCCAGTAAAATCAGTTTTGCGTACATGCCTTTCAGGTATACCATGATAGCTAAATAATAATAAATCGTAATCTGCCTCCAAATGTGGGGCTATACTTTTAGCTAAAGCATCTAAATAATTTTCGTTATTGTAAAAAATATCAACCACTGACAAATCAAATTTGTAATTGCCTTTAGTATGTATTTCTTTACCATATTCAGCAGCAGTTTCATAGCTGCTCATAGCATAGTGTGGGTAAAGTGGAAATAAAATTACTTCCTCTACCCCGGGATATTTTTGTGCAATATCATCAAAAGCTTTTTTAGGAGATGGATTGCCATAACGCATACAAAGTTCTACAGGAAACTCAGTTTTAGCTTGCAAAGCATTTTGTAACTGATAGCTTAAATGTATAAGTGGAGATCCATTTTCTGTCCATATACTACGGTATGCTTTTGCACTACTTGGGGCTCTAAATGGTACAATTATTCCTTTTACTAACAAAGCTCTAGGTATAGTTGGTATATCAATAACTCTGCTATCCATTAAAAATTCGTTCAAGTATTTTCTTACATCTTTTACTGAGGTACTATCTGGGCTACCTAAATTCATTAATAGAACCACTTTTTTTGCATCAAAATTCATAGTAGCATATTTTTGCAAAAATACTTTTAAATGGCAATGATATTTTACGCCAACCGATTATATTTTTATTTATTTAAATAAAATCTCTTAACAATTACAAAGGCTAATATAGCCCTTAACATAATTTTATGTAAGCAAATCTATTTTACTTCGTATATAGTGTATAATTATTGTAATTTTAAAAAAAATAATCATGAAACAGTATTTTATTGTTGCTTTAAGTGTAGTTTTTATATTTAGCTCTTGTAAAGCACAAAAGCAACAAACTAAAAGCCCAGTTGCAGCGGCAACTGGACAAGTTAAAAAAGATTGGAAAAAAGTATTAACACCAATACAATATGATATTATGGTAAACAAGGGTACAGAAAGACCTTTTGCTAACCCTTACTACAACAACCACGAAAAGGGTGTGTATGTTAGTGCAGCCACAGGTGATACTTTGTTTACATCTGAAACAAAATTTGAATCAGGTACGGGTTGGCCAAGTTTTTGGGCACCTGCAAATAAAGATAAAGTAACTGTAGCTAAAGATAATAGCTTAGGTATGGAAAGAGATGAAGTTGTAGAAACTAGTACAGGCTTACATTTAGGACATTTGTTTAATGACGGCCCTAAGCCTACAGGTATGCGTTATTGCTTAAACTCTGCTGCATTAATATTTAAAAAAGCTAATTAGAATTCATAAAATAATTTAGACCCATACAATCATATTTAATTTGGTAGTATGGGTTTTTTTATTAGTAAAAAACGAAGGAGTACAGTCATAAAAAAACTTTATTAAAATTGTGTAGAATTGAATTTCGTTTAGAAATCTAATTTAAATTAATGTATAAAATTGTTTTCAAATGCTTTACAAAATATATGTAGACATAATATTTTATTGTTAAATTATTACACAATACTGACAATTTAATAGCTATAAAAAACCATTCGTAGCTACCTTTGTAGCTGCAAATAATGACTAACATTTCCTTAAATAATCCTGAGCATATTTTAAATAGGTTTTGCCTTTGTGGCATTAGTTATCAAAAAACTGATGCAGCTACAAGGGGGTTATTTCACATATCAGAAGCTGAGAAAAATGCTATATTATTAACAGCAAAAGAAATTGGTATTAAAAGCCTTTTTATTTTAACTACCTGCAATCGTACAGAGTTGTATGCATATGCTGCCGATATACAAATTATCACCAATTTATTTATTTCTTATAAGCAAATAGAGCCTTCATTATTTGTAGAAAAATCTTATATAAAAACAGGTAAGCAAGCCGTACAGCATTTGTTTGAAGTTGCTGCCGGCCTAGATTCTCAAATACTTGGAGATTACGAAATATTAGCACAATTAAAACAAGCTGTAGCTTTTAGCCAAGCATTGCAAATGGTGGGTCCAATCATGGATAGAACTATAAATTTTGCTTTTCAAGCTTCAAAAAAAATAAAATCAAATACAGCAATAAGCAGCGGCACTACATCAGTATCTTTTGCCGCTATAAGGTGGCTCAAAAAAAATACTGAGGTTACTGGAAAAAAAATTGCATTAGTAGGGTTAGGAAAATTTGGAAGCCTAGTTGGTAAAAATTTAAAACATTATTTTAAACAAAGCCAAATAATTGTTTGTAATAGAACTGATGAAAAAGCAACAATATTTGCTGCAGATAATAATGTTGACATGCAATTCTATAAAAATTTACCTCATCTGGTTAATGATGCTGATATAATAATTATAAGTACTCAATCTCCTACGCCTACTATAATGCCTCAATATATTATAGATATTAAACCACGTATTTTTATTGATTTATCTATACCAGCCAATGTACATTTTTGTGTTAAAGAAATTCCGATGCAACAAGTGGTAAATGTTGACGATATCTCAATCATGCTTAATGAAGTATTTGCAAAACGTAAAAGCGAATTGCCAGCTGCATTAAAAATTATAGATACCATGCAGATTGATTTTTTAAATTGGCTTGGTAGCCACAGTCATGCACCCATGGTAAAAGATGTAAAAGATAAATTATTTGCCTTAAGCAATAGTAATAAAGTGTGTGAAATGGCCGATACTATGGAGTACAATTTTGTAAGCACACAAGATGAGCAGACTATACACAAAACCATTAGCCGTTTAGCTGTAAATTTGCGAAATAATGAAACTAAGGGTTGTCAATTTATTGATGCCTACAACCATTTTTTTAGCCAACAAACAAGTGAGTAAACCATTAATTAAAATAGGTACAAGAGATAGTAAATTAGCACTTTGGCAAGCCAAGCTAGTGCAGCATTTACTAGAAACAAATGGGTATAAAACTGAGCTTGTACTTATAAAAAGCGAAGGCGATATAAACCTTACAACTCCACTATACGAAATGGGTGTGCAAGGTATATTTACAAAAACTTTGGATGCAGCTTTACTTGATGGTAAAATAGATATAGCAGTACACTCGTACAAAGATGTGCCTACCAAACTTGCTGCCGGCTTGCATATTGCAGCAGTTTTAAAAAGAGGAAACCCACAAGATTTGTTGGTGATAAACAAAGAAAGAGTACTTACAAAAGCCGAATTAAAATTTGCTGGAGAGGAAACTGTTTTTGGAAAAAAAGGTGAGGTGAATGGTGAATTGTCAATGATAAATAATCTCCAAGAAACTATAACAGTTGAATTATTACAAGAGTTATTTTCAGGTAAACAAACTAATCAACCAATTAACCAATTAACTAATCAACTATTAACCACTATTGCTACAAGCAGCACTCGTCGCAAGGCACAAATATTAAATCGATTTCCAAATACCCAAATAGATAATTTACGAGGCAACGTAAATAGCCGTATTAAAAAAGTAACCGAAAGCAATTGGCACGGAGCCATATTTGCAGCAGCTGGTATTGAAAGATTGGGCATAAGTAACTTACTAACTGTATCGTTGCATTGGATGTTGCCAGCACCTGCACAAGGAGCAATAAGTGTGGTAAGTAAAAGTACAAATGACCCTGTAACTATTGCTTGTGCTACACTTAACCATGCACCCACACAAATTTGTACACAAATAGAAAAAGATTTTTTACGTGTTTTAAAGGGTGGTTGTACCACACCAATTGGAGCGTATGCTGTTATAAAAAACGATGATATAATATTTAAAGGCAATGTACTTTCTGCAGATGGAAAACAAAAAATTGAAGTAGAACTAATTTCTACAATACAGGATGCCCATAATATTGGCAGCAAAGCTGCACAACAAATTATGGCACAAGGCGGACAAAAAATTATAGACGCCTACAGTTCCCTTCCTCAAGCAGAGGAATAGGATCAAGGTAGTTCATAAAATAAATCTTTGTTACTTTGCAATCTTATACTCTTTGTGTGAAACTTCTTAAAAAATGAAAAACAACTTTACTATATTATCTACTAAAATACTAAAACCATACATTGCACAGCAATTAGTTGATAATGATTTTAATATCATTGAACATAATTTTATTGAAATTGAACCACAAAAATTACAAGATTTTCAAAGCATTTTAAAACAACAGACCGATCATTATATTTTTACAAGTAAAAATGCAGTAAAGTGTTTTGCCAATAAAGTAGAGGAACATAAAATACAAATAAATAAGCAAACAAAAATGTATTCGATAAGTGGCGAAACACAGCAGGTACTTATTGGTGCAGGTTTTAAAGCAACCTTGGTAGCCGAAAATGCTGAAGCTTTAGCCAATGACATTGTAGCAAAAGCTAATATAAAAAATGCATTGTTTTTTTGTGGAAATAAACGCCGGCCTGACTTGTTGAACATTCTTTTTGAAGCCGATATAGATGTTAAAGAAGTAGTATTATACCATACTAATATGAGCCATATAAATATTTTAGAGCCATATCAAGTAATATTATTTTTTAGCCCAAGTGCAGTACAAAGTTTTTTTGCAGAGAACGATTTACATAAAACTACTGCTTGTTTTTGTGTAGGTTACACTACCACAAAATTGCTAAAATTTTACAAACCAAACCAAAAAATAATTACATGCAATTACCCATCTCAACAAAATATGGTTGATGATGTGTTGTTGTATTTCAATAAAAAAAATTAAACTGAACAAACAATTATTTTAAAACGCCATTAATTATCATACTCCAAAAGTCTCTCTATTGCTTGACCCGTCAAATACGGGAGAGAGGGATTTAGGGTGAGGTTAAAATTATTATGCAACAAATACAACCAATAAAAAATGATTTATTTCTCCAAGCACTTGCAGGTAAGCAAGTAGAGCGGCCACCAGTTTGGATGATGAGGCAAGCAGGAAGATACCTTCCTGAGTACATGGAGCTTAAACGCAAGTATGATTTTTTTACAAGGGTACAAACACCAGAGTTGGTTTGTGAAATTACTTTACAACCAGTTGACATTATTGGTGTAGATGCTGCCATTTTATTTAGTGATATTTTAGTAATACCACAAGCAATGGGGCTTGAAGTGCAAATGAACGAAGGGCAAGGGCCATTATTGTCAGAGCCAATAAAAACCCCAGAAGATTTAAAACGCTTGGTTGTGCCCGATGTAACAGAGCGTTTACATTATGTAATGGATGCCATTACGTTAACCAAAAAAACGTTAGATAATCGTATTCCCTTAATTGGTTTTGCAGGTGCCCCATTTACTATTTTATGTTATATGGTTGAAGGTAAGGGTAGCAAAACATTTGATAAAGCAAAAGCTTTTTGCTACCAACACCCAGTTGCTGCACACCAATTCTTGCAAATGATTACCGATACAACTATTGCATATTTAAAAGCACAAAGAGCAGCTGGGGCTGATGTGTTGCAAGTATTTGATAGCTGGAGTGGTTTACTATCGCCAGCTGATTTTTTAACTTGGGCTCAACCATATTTATTACAAATACAGCAAGCATTACAACCACTTTGCCCAGTTATACTTTACCCAAAAGGCAGTTGGTATGCTTTAGAAGATTTAGCAAAAAAGGGTACAAGAGCTCTTGGTGTTGACTGGTGCACAAGCCCACAAATGGCCCGTAAATTTGTTGGCGAAAATGTAACCTTGCAAGGTAACCTCGACCCTGCAAAATTATTACAAACTACTGCAGAAATTAAAAGAGATGTACATGAAATGATCAATGCTTTTGGAGCTCAACGCTATATAGCTAACCTTGGCCATGGCATGACCCCGAATATACCGGTAGATAATGCAAGGGCATTTGTAGATGCAGTGAAGGAATACAGCCTCCCCTAACCACACCTAGGAGAGGAACTATACACTAAAATTGCAAACTACAATTGTGAATAGACACTAGAAAAATAATTAAACCAACTGTACTATTTTTAAAATAATGACATGAATTTAAAAGAGCCAAAGTCCCCCACGCCTGTCCCATTTTTGGAAGGGAGGGGATTTAGGGGGCTTTTTATCAACCTCATACATAACCTGCAAAACTCAATTTGCAAGGCAATAGAATTATGTGATGGCAAAGCCACTTTTATAACTGATGAATGGAATAGAGAAGAAGGTGGTGGTGGAATTACAAAAGTAATTTCAAACGGAAATGTGTTTGAAAAAGGTGGGGTAAATACCTCGATTGTGTTTGGAGATGTTACCGATAATATGCGTAAACAATTAAAAATAGAAGGGCACAAATGGTTTGCTTGTGGTATATCAAGTGTGTTGCATCCTCATAGTCCTTTAGTGCCAACGGTACATTTTAATTATCGCTATTTTGAATTGTACGATGCTAATGAAACCCTTGTGGATAGTTGGTTTGGCGGCGGTACCGATCTTACTCCTTATTATTTATTTGAAGAAGATGTGATACATTTTCACCAAAGCTATAAAAATGTTTGCGATAGTTTCGATATAAATTTTTACCCTGAATTTAAAAAACATTGTGATGATTATTTTGTAAACAAACACCGTAATAACGAACGTAGAGGCGTTGGTGGTATTTTTTACGATTATAAAAGAGGCAATGAAATTATGCCACCACAAACTTGGTTTAATTTTGCAGAAGCTTGTGGCAATGCTTTTGTAAATGCATATTTACCCATTGTTGAAAAAAGAAAAAAGCAACCTTTTACGGCAGTACAAAAATATTGGCAAGAAATAAGAAGAGGCCGTTATGTAGAGTTTAATTTGGTACATGATAGAGGTACCTTATTTGGTTTACACACCAATGGTAGAACCGAGAGTATATTAATGAGCTTACCACCAACAGTGAGGTTTGACTATGATTATCAAATAATAAAAGATAGCGAAGAAGAAAAAATACAGCAGATTTTTTTGCATCCAAAAAATTGGATTACCGTAGTTGAACATTTAGAAAAAGATGATTGGGCAAAGAAAGTAAATACCTGTTAAGTGAATCCGCTGTGTACTTTGTCATCTTCGTTTTGCTGTGTGAAATCTTCCCATAAATAAAATATAAAAATGAATTTAAATATTCGTCCTAGAATCCTCCGTCAGTCAGCCGCAATCAGAAGCTTAGTTTCTGAAACTATCATTACCCCAAGTGATTTTATTGCCCCTTTATTTATAGTAGAAGGCAGCAATATAAAAGAAGAAATTTCTTCCATGCCGGGTTATTATCGTTACAGTATAGATAATACAATTGAAGAGGTGAAACACTTATGGTCATTAGGTTTAAAGGCAGTGTTGTTGTTTATAAAATGTGATGATAATTTAAAAGACAATAAAGGTACCGAAGCACTAAACCCCAATGGATTAATGCAACGCAGTATAAAGGCAATAAAAAATGCAGTTCCTGAAATGTGTATAATGACTGACATAGCACTTGATCCATTTTCTAGTTTTGGGCATGATGGAATAGTGGAAAATAACCAAATTGTTAATGATGCAACAGTAGAAGTGTTGGCGGCCATGAGTGTAAGCCATGCCGCTGCAGGTGCAGATATTGTTGCCCCAAGTGATATGATGGATGGCCGTATAGCAGCTATACGCCAAGCTTTGGAGCAAAATAATTTTACCAATACTGGTATATTAAGTTATAGTGCAAAATATGCATCATGTTTTTATGGGCCATTTAGAGATGCATTAGATAGTGCCCCTGGCTTTGGTGATAAAAAAACGTATCAAATGGATTTTGCAAACCGTAAAGAAGCCATTAGAGAGACTTTGCTTGATGTAGCTGAAGGTGCAGATGTTGTGATGGTGAAGCCTGCTTTAAGTTATTTAGATATTATAAGAGAGGTAAAAAACGCAGTAAATATACCCGTTGCTGCCTATCAAGTTAGCGGCGAATATGCCATGATAAAAGCAGCAGCACAAAAGGGATGGCTTAATGAAGATAAAGCCATTTTTGAAACTATAACGTCAATAAAAAGAGCAGGTGCCGATTTGATAGCAACTTATTTTGCAAAAGATATTGTAAGGATACTTAGTAGTTGAATTCCATTTAATTTTTCACACAAAGAAACTAAGGTAATAAAAAACGCTAAGGGTGTTCAAGTTATGAAGATTCTTTGTTTCGTGGTAATCTTTATCTCATTGTGTGAAATAAAAAAATAAATTAATTAATTATGACTAATACAAATAGTGAACAACTTTTTTCAGAAGCAAAACAACATATTCCTGGTGGTGTAAACTCACCAGTAAGGGCTTTTAAAAGTGTAGGTGGTAATCCTATTTTTATAAAAAAAGCCGCAGGTACTTATTTGTATGATGTAGATGATAATAAATATATTGATTGCATAGCATCTTGGGGGCCAATGATTTTGGGCCATGCACACCCACTTATTACCGAGGCTATACAGCAGCAAGTACTTAATGGTACTAGTTATGGAGCACCAACCGAATTAGAAATTAACATGGCAGCGCTTATTAAAAGTATGGTGCCAAATGTAGATTTAGTACGTATGGTAAACAGTGGTACAGAAGCATGCATGAGTGCCATACGCTTAGCTAGAGGCTATACAGGTAAAAATAAATTTATAAAATTTGATGGTTGTTATCATGGTCATGCTGATGCATTTTTAGTGAAGGCAGGTAGTGGAATGGCTACCCTTAATATTCAAAATGTACCGGGAATAAGTGATGCAGTCGCAAATGATACTTTGGTAGCTGCCTACAATAATATTGATGAAGTAAAGCATTTAGTATCTACTCATAAGGGAGAAATAGCAGCAATAATTATAGAGCCAGTGGCTGGTAATATGGGTTGTATTTTACCTCAAAAAGGTTTTATAGAAGCCATTAGAAAAATTTGTGACGAAGAAAATATTGTGCTCATATTTGATGAAGTAATGACAGGGTTTAGGCTAGGAGCAGGCGGAGCTCAGCAAACACTTGGTGTAGATGCAGACTTAATTACTTATGGTAAAATAATTGGTGCAGGACTGCCAGTAGGGGCTTTTGGTGGTAAAAAAGAAATTATGGAGTGCATAGCACCATTAGGCAAAGTGTACCAAGCTGGTACACTTAGTGGTAACCCTTTGGCAATGATTGCTGGCTATACATTGTTATCCCAATTAAAAAACAACCCTAACATTTATACCGAATTACATACCAAAACCGAGAATTTACATATTGGTTTACAACAGGTTTTTGATGCAAAAAATATAGCTGTACAAATTAACCGATTAGGCAGTATGATAAGTGTACACTTTAGCGATAAACCTGTTACAGATTTTGATTCCGCTGCATCTTGCAACAACGAATTGTTTAAAAAATATTTTCACCACAATTTGGCTAATGGTGTTTATTTACCACCATCGCCATTTGAAAGCTGGTTTTTAAATAATGCATTAAGTACTGCTGATATTGATAAAATTATAGAAGTAGCAGAGAGTTTTAATGTTTGATAGTTTCGTATATCTTTGAGTTGCCTGCAATAATTCCGAAACTCACTACCAATGGACATTTACAAACAGATAGAAACAGAAGTTTTATTGCGAAACAACTCTCCTATTGCTGACTTTGAGAATTTATCGCCGACAAATTTTCATTTCATTCTGTACGACACTTATAATAAAAATTCACCAGTTCACTTTCAAAACTATATTGACAATGAAACATTAGACAAACTTTCATTGTTTAGAGTAGC
>JANMAV010000147.1:0-3266 GCA_031360055.1 Ferruginibacter sp. | reverse complement strand
GCTTGCGGACATATCCTAAATATTGAAGTGATAGAAAACACCACACTAAGTATTATCTTGTAAAAATAATAATGCAGACAATCTCTATATACTTTGACGAACCAAAACCTTTTGAACCTGCTAACATAAAAGCTTTAAGTGGTATCGTTGGGTTATATTTCATTTTCTCTCAAGAGACCTTTATTCAATATCCTTTTGACAATTCCAAATTGCTTTACATCGGAATGAGTGAAAGGAAAACAAATAATATTAGAAGCAGGTTAGTTGGCCACTTTGATGGGAAATCAAAAAATATTGGACTAATAAACTATAGAAAAATAGCACCATTACTTTTTACCTATATTAATTTTGACATTTTAAAGGCAAATTGGAATTTTAGAATCGAGGACCTTGAAAGCTATTTCATTTTAAGTTTTGTTGAAGATTACGGTGTTTACCCTATTTGCAATAATAAAACTGGTGCAGAAATACATAGCAGCGAATTGAATGTAAATTTTAAGATTGATTGGAATTACTTTAAATAAAATACAAATGGACAAGAAAGTAAAATCGGGAAAAGAAATTTTAGACGACTTCTTTTCGAATATTTCTAAAATAGAGAATGTTGATTCTGTACTTGCCGAATCATTAGCAGCACTATATTACCAAAACAAGCTAACTGATACCAACCTAAAAAATGAGCTTCAAAAATTAAGAGATTAAAGATGGCAATAAAAATTAAAAAAATATCCATAACTGGACTCCGTGGAGTGAAAGAAAAAATCGAACTTTCATTATCTGAAAAATCAATTCTGCTTTATGGTGACAATGGAACAGGGAAAAGCAGCATTTCTGATTCTTTGGAGTGGTTTTTTAATGATGAAGTAGTGCATTTAGCAGGTTCAGAAATTGACCTAAAAGATGCTTTAAGAAATTCAAGTATTTCTGAAACAGATGCTTCTTCAATCGATATTGAATTTTCGAAATCAACCGTAAACTCTAATAAGACACTTATTAATAAAAAAGGGAAACTAACTTCTGAATTTTCTAGTAAATCTGCAGACTTTGATTCTTACGTTGATGTTAGTCAAAATGAGAACCTTATTCTTCGTTATCAATTTTTAACTGATTTTATCGACAAAACGAAAGGCGATAAATTAAAAAGCCTTTCGGATGTAATCGGCTTTGCAGAAGTAAACAAGACAAAAGAAGTTCTAAAAAAAGCATACAATTCAATAAAAACAGAAATTAAAAACCAGAATTATGAATCCCAAATTAATACACAAAAACAAATTCAAATTGAAAAAATTGGTGCGGCAATTAGCGTAGAAAAAAACTTATTCGAACAAGTAAATGAAATTATTAAGCCTTTGAGTTTAGGGATTGTTATCAATTCAATTGGTGATATTGATTCGGTTTTAAATTTACTCAAAGCACCAGCCAATACTAAAGTAATTACTGAATTAAGATTTCTTGAAACCAGTAAAACAGCCTTAACCAATTTAAAGGGTGAGATTGAAATGCTAAATTCGGAATATGAAAAATATTTTACGGAATTTAACAAAATTGCCGATGATGTTCAAGGTATAATGCAAGTTTTCTTAGGTGAATTACTGAAAGCAGGAAGTTCAGTAATTGAAAAAAAATATCATAAGGATGACACTTGCCCTTTGTGTTTGCAGCCAAAAGCA
Source organism: Ferruginibacter sp. (assembly GCA_031360055.1). GTDB lineage: Bacteria > Bacteroidota > Bacteroidia > Chitinophagales > Chitinophagaceae > Ferruginibacter. The sequence goes on along the minus strand of JANMAV010000147.1, from coordinate 1,596 downwards.
AAAGAAGATTTAATAAGAGAAATAAAGCAACGGTTAAAAGAAATTGAAGAATCTTCTAAAAAGAAAGCTGCATTTGATTCAGCAAAACAAACAATTATTACCATCTCTACAGAAAGAATAAAGCGACTTGAAATACTACTTTCAGATAACCATATTAACGAAAAGGAATTTGCGGCAGTAAAAAAATCAGTAAACGAACTAATAACTCAACTAACTGCTTACTCAAAAGACGGAAATGAAAAAGTAACATCAGGTAATAAAATCACTGACCCTAAAGTTTTAAAATTAAAAGAAACTGAATTTACTGCTATTGAAATATTGAACTTAAAAATAGTAACGATTCAGGAAGAATTAAAAAAAGATAATAATGCAGTTACCTATTCAAATATTTCGTCTTCTAAAGATGCGTTTTTAAGAATAAAGCGATTTGAGAAAGAAAAGAAAATCCTTGAAGACCAGAGAGCTTCAATGGAAATTATTTACAATGAGTTTGTAAAAAAGCAAAAAGAAGGCTTAGAAAATTTTATTTCTACTTTTTCAGGAACTATCAACGAGTATTACCAGTTTATGAATCCTGGGGAACAATTTCAAGAGTTGAAAATTGTAACTATTGGAGACGAAGATGAGCTAAATGGGATTACTATTCAGTATAAGTATAATGGTAATTGGGTTTCGCCACCACAAAAATATTTTAGCGAATCACATTTAAACTGTTTTGGATTATCCTTTTTTTTAGCTTCTGTAATTGCCTTCAATAAGGAGAATAAATTCCTGCTTTTAGACGATGTAATTTCAAGTTTTGACAGCAATCATAGAAAAAGATTTGCAGATTTAATATTTGAAAAGTTTGCCGATTATCAAATAATTTTACTTACCCACGAACACGAATGGTTTCAATATGTAAGACAACTTGCAAAAAGGAAAAACTGGCTGATTAATGAAATAAAATGGAATGAAACTGTTGGGACACATTTGGAGGACAAGCCAACAGACTTAAGATTAATTATCGAAACAAATTTGGCAAAAGGAAATGTTGATATTTTAGGAAATCCAATTAGAAAGTATCTTGAACATTTGTTAAAAGGTATTTGTGCAAATCTTGAAGTAAAGGTTAATTTCAGATTCAATGAAGTAAATGAAAAGCGTATGCCAGACGAGTTACTTAATGAATTGAAGTCAAAAATCAACAAAGTAAGTACTGAATTAAAGGCACAAATGCCAACAATTGACAGAATAATAAATTCTAACATTTTAGGCAACTTACTTTCACACGACAATCCATTTTTGCCAAAATTGGGTGACCTAAAAGCATTTTGGGCTGACCTAACTGAAATGGAGAAACTCTTCTATTGCCAAGATGCTGCTTGTAAAAAACCTGTTTCAATAAAGCACTTTGACACCGTAAAAAAGCGAATTCGATGTGGTTGCGATAAGAGTAGCTATGACTGGAAATTGTAAACAATGTATTCTGTGAAATGGATACATTAATTGTAATGGGAAGATTAAAGTTTAACCAATTTTGATGATTATAAAGAATAAGATAGAAAAATTAAAATCTTGGAGTGAAGAGGCAAAAATCAAGATGATCGAAGGAGA
>JANMAV010000138.1:0-3010 GCA_031360055.1 Ferruginibacter sp. | reverse complement strand
AAAAGCAGTAGCTAAACATAGAGTGTGGGATTTGGAAGAACCAAGAAATAATCCAGCATAGGTTAAGAAATATAAATGATAAATAAATGCAAATTAAATTATAAACTTATAATTTCTAACTTTAAATTAAAATGAACTTAGACTCATTAAAAAAGATTTTAAGGCCATTAATTTTGTAGGATTTTTATATGCGAAGCATCTATTTTAAAATAATAGGTGTATGAAAAGTTTTTATTAGTATTTATTTATGGTTTGCTTTAATTACAAATGTACAAGCTCAACATAAACTTTTAGCAAATTGTGATGGTATTTTAACACACTAATTTATTTAGATTCTGTAAAAACAGAGTTAGCATATTTCTATCAAAATCCAACTCAAATTAATAGTTTAAATGTAACACTTAACACTTTTGGTTCTGCTACTAACATAATTGTAAAGAGGGTTTATTTTACTTTAAAAAACCCACAGTTTTACCATCTATAGTCTTACAATTATTTTAAATAAAATTTCTTTTAAAATACAGCAAAACCAGCATTGTTAATTATAAATAATCTATTTGTAAAAAAGTATACATATAAACTCTTCCTACATTAATGGTATTGAAGTTGAAAAAGAGTTCATTACAATGAACTAAAAAATGTGTATGCTAATTTTCAATTGTAAGCATTAAAACAAAAACCAATTTTAATTTAAAAAAAGAAAGGACGAAAAATTCGTAGGGGTTGCCAAATGGCAGTGAACCTGAATAGAATATAAAATTCATCAGCTAAAAACTATAATTCATACTCAAATTTAAACCTGCACTTTCAGGTACAAACCTACATACACCACCTACACACACAAGGCCACCCCGTTGCCTGCCATAACTAGTTTGCACCCTTATTGTATTATTTTTATAAGCAATACCAGCATTATAATAATGTATTTTTTTGTTGGCATCAAGGTTACCATAATTGTATAAGTCTACACCAAAAAAACTCCATTTACTGCCAGCATTATATTCTAGCAAAGTAGCTGCCCAGTTTTTTTGCTCACCAGTTGCCCATTGGTGCTGCAGCTCCAGTCGTATTGATTTTCCTTTTTTGAACTTAAATGTATTATCAATAACAGTTGTTTGAGCTTTAACTTCACCTACTGTTTCTTCTACATATAAAGCATTATAATACTGGTTAAGTGCTGTGAAAATTGTTGACCATTTTTTTGTCAACTGTTTTCTAACTTCTACACTAGTCTCAGTGTAATATTTTTTTCCAACTCCGTTAAAAGCGGCTTTATATTTACGATCATTAGCATCGTACAATCCTTTTAAACCATGCCATTGTGCAAAATTTAAAGATAAGTTAGTTCCGTATTTCCCTCCTAAACTACTCCCTTTTTTAAACTTATAAAACAAATCAAATTGGCCACCCACTTCTCCAGCTTTATTTCTATTTGGTTCAAAGCTAATGTTGGGCTGTGCTGCATATACATAAATATTAGTAAGGCTGTAATCATATTGTTTAGTAAGTGATGGTATATAATTTACAAATCCTTGGTTGTAAATATTACCTTTTAAATTTCTTTGAGAAAACAAACTAAAATTCTCTAATCGGCGCAAATTAGCAGCTGCACCAAAGCCTTTTTTTGAATAACCTATGTTAAGCAAATAAGCATCTCCATCAAACTGTAAATTTGGTTTTATATTTCCAAATTCCACCAAAGCATCTGCACTTTTAAAAGCATATTCAGCATCTACCGTAAAACCTTTATAGGCATAGCTACCCCTAATTGATGCAATATAAGTTGACTTATTTAATTGTGGAAAATCATCAATTTTTTCAGCTCTATTTACAAAACTACCTGCAATAGTATAGGTTGCATTTTTACTCTTTAATAAATTACTCAATGTTATTTCTCCATTTATACCAAAAATATTTCCATCTGTTACGTCAAACGCCAAACCATTTCTTTGCTTACCGTACAAGGTTGTAATGGCTAGATAATTACTAGCTGTATATTTTATTTTAGCACCAACTATAGAGTTTGCAATTCCCAATTGCCTATCCTCCCAAGTACGTAAAGCCAAGCCACTCCCAAATTGTTCGTAAAAGTGCCCAACTGTAACATCTAAACCAATGGTGTCATTTTTATAATTTACATAGTAGGTACCTAAGCCAGCATTTTTAAAATTTGGGGAATAATTGAGTAAAGCTTTTGGTAGATAGGATTCAAGCTGTATGCCTGCTGTAATTTTTTTTAATTTATAATCGAGCCGTAAATAACTATTTGAGCGTAACCTATTTTCTGCCTCAAATTGTTCTAATTTTATTTTACTATCATCAATATATAAAGCATTATTACTTTCAAACCCTCCTGAAAGTTGAGCAAATGATGATTTGCTAAACAAAAAAATTATAATAAATAAAAAAGAGGTAATTTTTTTAAACATAATTATTGGTTAGTGCTTATAACATTTATTAACTCATCTTCATCGCCAGCAACATAGCCTGAATGTCTATAAATAACTTTTCCATTTTTTACAACAACAGTGTAAGGTATATTCATAATGTTGAGCTGCCTTTTAAGTTCTTGATTTTGATCGTGTAACACATCAAAATCCCAATTTTTTCCGTTCACCATCGGCTGTATTCTTTTGGCCGTTCTGCTATCATCTACTGCAATAGCATATAGTTTAAACCCATATTGCTTTTGTAAATCGTTGTATTGATCATTTATGATAGATAATTCATTTATACAAGGAACACACCAAGTAGCCCAAAAAGAAAGCACAATAGGCTTATCGGTGTTGCTTATAAAATTATTGATTGCAATGTTTTTACCATCAAGATTTACCAAATTAATATTAGGTACGGTTTGACTTTTTGCAAATTTGGAAAACACTGTTAATAGAAGTAAAAAAGATAAACAAAATTTCATGACACTTATTTTAACATTTAAATAGTAGTACGAAAAATATATTTTCACCTTACAACTAAATTTTGTAAGGTTTTAATAATTCATTCGTAAAAA
>JANMAV010000084.1:0-6758 GCA_031360055.1 Ferruginibacter sp. | reverse complement strand
AGGTAATAAAATATTTTTTATCACGTAAAATCACTAAGTAACAATGCTTTATGCAGTTATTTTTTTGTAAGAAATATTACTAAACTCCCCAAATGGTTAAAATATTTATTATTTTTTTTTGATTTTCAACTTTTTATTTTTAGTCATTTATAATCAATACTTTATTGATTTGTTGAACCCAACATTTTTTATATTTCACATATTTTGTAGAAAAAAAACTACAGCTTTTCTTTAAAGTCACAATAATGTATGTTTCAATGCGTTTCTTATTATGTGTTCTAAATATTCTAACAGAACCAAGAAGTTGAATGTTGCTATTTGTGCAGTAATTCAACATTGTATAACACGGTCGTTTTTTTTTAAATAATTTTTTTAAAAAGCCAAACCTTAAAAAGTTATAGCGTTTAAATTGATCATCAATTATGAAAAATTTTTTACTCCAATGTAATTGGTACAAATTTTTGTTTGTGCTATGCAGTTTATTTTCTTTTTCAACTCAAGCACAAACTGTAAATACTTACACAACTTCTGGTACATGGGTTTGTCCTGTTGGGGTTACATCAGTGGTAGTGGAGACTTGGGGAGGCGGAGGAGCCGGTGGTGGAATACCAACATTAACAACTGGTGCTGCTGGCGGTGGCGGTGGTGGTGGCTACACAAAAGCTGTACAAGCAGTAGTACCTGGAAATTTATATAGTTATGTTGTAGGCACAGGTGGTATTGCAACTACAGGTGCCGGTAGCAATGGTAACCCTTCTTCTTTTAATGGAGCTACCGCAACAATTGCAAATGGCGGAGTAGGCGGCGCTGGGGGATCTAACGGTGCAGGCGGTACAGGAACTACAGGAGTTGACTTTGCTGGGGGCAATGGAGCAGCTGGTGTAAATGGATCAATTTCAGGAGCAGGTGGTGGTGGGGCAGGTTCAACAAGTAATGGAGGTAATGCAGCAGGTGGCATAGGAGGAACTGCCGGTGGTACAGATGGTGGTGCTGGGGCAGCAGGAAGAAATTCAACAAATAATGGTAATATTGGAAACACAATAGGCGGTGGTGGTTCTGGTGCTTACGCTACAATAACTACTGGCTTTTTGGGTGGTAACGGTGCAAGAGGGCAATTAAGATTAACATTTTGTGCCGCTGTTGCTACAAATGTTGCTGCATTAACTGCTGCTGGTACATACAATTGGGCTTCAATGCCTTGGAATTTAGGTCACATACCCACTCCATGTGAAAATGTATTAATTACAGTAGATAGATCTGCCGCTACTGGCAACGAAACTGTAACTATAAATATGGCTGCTTTTACGGTTCAAAATTTTACCCTTAGAAGTTTATCAAACACTCCTTGGGAAATTTTAATAAATACTAGCGCTCCTGCTTCAACATTTAATATTAATGGAAACCTAGTTATTGAGGCTGCTGGTTTACCTACATCAAACAAATATAATATTACTACTTTTGGAGTTGGCTCCGGCTCAACTATAAATGTATACGGTAACATTGTTATGGGAAGAGATGGTGCTCTAACATCAGCCACCGAAGGCATGGCAACTATCTCTGGCAACACTTCTACATGGATGATGTATGGTGATATGATTTTTAACCCTAGAGGCTACACAACAAATAGAGGAACTAATTTTATATTTAATAAAGCAGGTACGGCAAATTTAGTAAACAATACCAGAGCAATTATTACAGATACTACTCAGCCAGTTTTATTTCAAACGCTTACAATTGGTACTACAAATGCTACTAATTTACTAATGTCAGGCTCAAGTTACGATGGCTATATTTCTAGATTAGTTAATGGTATAATAAATATAGGCACCAATTCTACATTAGATATGCCTGAAAATTATTCATTAAACTTAACTGGAAACCCGGTAGGATTTCCACAACTAATAATGGCTGCTGGTTCAAAACTTAGGCTTGGAGGCGATAGAAGTATCGCTGATCCTTTTGGAGTTGCTTATGGTGTAGCAGGCAGCAACTTTCCTGCAAGGTTAAACTGTAGTTTTAACCCTACTAGTACTGTAGAGTATTATGGCAGAAGCGGTATAACACAAACAATTTACAATGTTCCAACGTATGCAAATTTGGTAGCAAGTAATGGGCCAGGTACAGGAAGAGCTTCTAAAATCACTACAGCTACAGTAACTGCTAATACATCTATTAATATTTTAACTGGTGCAGACGTTACCATGGGTGCAAACATAGCTAGTGTAGGGCCTTTTAATGTACAAACCAATGGGGGTTTATATTGTAGCACAAATACAGTTACAGGTGCTGGTGCTTTTACGTTAAACAGTTTAGGTTTTTTGGGTATGGGATCACCAGTTGGAATTTCATTATTAGGTACTGCTACAGGCAATGTACAAATGACAAGTTCACGTAATTTTAGCACAAGCGGAAATTATATTTACAACAATCCTACAACTGCACAAATTACCGGAACTGGCTTACCTGCTACAGTAAATGATATAACCATTGACAATCCTACAACAGTTACAATAGCTGCTAATTTAATTGTAAATGGAGTGGATAGTTTAAAGCAAGGTGTTTTTAATATTGGCTCAACTTATATATCTCATGCTGGCGCAAACAGTAGGCTAACTAGTATTGCTGGTAAAATGAAGGCTAATTTAGGCACTGTAGAAATGGCTGGTACTTCTGGCACAGCTCAAAACTTATCAGGTAACTGGTTTGTAAATAAAACAATATCTACTTTACTAAATAGCAATACAAAAGGTGTAACGGTGGCCGTAGCTCCTGCAGATACTTTGCTGATAGCATCGGCTTTATTGTATGGCGGCGCTGCTACAAGTTCCACCATTACTACTAACGATAACCTAACTCTATTGAGCAGAGATACTGCCACGGCTCGTTTTGGCCCTATGTTAAGCAGCAACGCTATTGTTGGAAACGTAAATGTAGAAAGGTGGTTACCTACCACCCGTAAATGGAGGCATATAGCTTGGAACACCACATCTACCCAAACTGCTAGAGATAGCTGGATGGAAAAAAATGCAATTGCAAACGGAAATTTAGTGCCGGGTTATGGTACAATTGTTACAGATGAAAAATCAACTTGGGCTACAAATAATTTCGATTCAAAATCAGTTAGTGGTCCATCTGTTAAATACTACGATATGGCTACAGGTTTGTATGTGGGTATCCCTAATACAACATCTTTTAATATGAACACCTACTCATCATACTACAATTTTGTAAGAGGAGATAGGAGTTGCACACCTGCCAATAGCACATTAACAAACACAATTTTACGAAGTACAGGTACATTAAAAACTGGTAATCAAGTTTTTTCAATACCTGCAACAAAATTTGCACCAGTGGGTAATCCTTATGCAAGTGCTGTAGATATTAGAAGATTGGATACACTTAATTTAACAAGTACTTTTTATGTATGGGATCCTAAATTGGGAGGTACATATGGTATTGGTGCTTATCAAATGTTGTATCAGTCAGGGGCAGATTATAGAGTTATGCCAGGCGGCGGAACGTATGGTGCATTAAACTCCATAGTAGATACTTTAGAGAGTGGGTCTGCATTTTTTGTGAGAGCAAGAACATTAACAGGAACCCTTACATTTAAAGAAACATCGAAAAATATTGGAGCAAGAGCCGCCTCATTTACAGGTGGTGAGCAAGCCAATGCTGAGGTATCTTTTGCTTTGCTAAGCATTGTAGACCCCGGTGTAAATACTTTGGTAGATGGCGCTATGGCTGCATTTCACGAAAATTTTAACAGTGCTGTAGATTTTGATGATGCATTGAAGTTGACCAACCTCAGCGAAAATGTAAGTTATAAAAGAGATGGGCAGCTATTAGCTATAGAAAGAAGACGTAGCATTACAGCTGATGATACCTTATTTTTAAATGTAACTGGCTACAAATTAAAAAAATATCAATGGGATATAAACTTAAATAATTTAGCAGCTGCAGGAAGAACAGCATTTTTTGTTGATAAATATTTGAACACATCACAACCACTAAGTTTTACAACAGTAAATGTTATACAATTTGATATTGTAAATGTGGTAGGTGCATACAATGCTGATAGGTTTATGATTGTGTTTAAACAAACACCTATAGCACCGCTAACATTTGTACATATTGCAGCTACAAGAAAAGCAAATAATAATGTTTTAGTTGATTGGGCAATGCAAAACGAAAAAAATGTAAATATTTACACCTTAGAAATAAGTAAAGATGGTATTGGTTATCAAACCTTAACCAGCCAAATGCCTACTGCTAATAATGGTGGTAGCCCTGCATATAACTATGAAGATGGTACAGCTGCTGCAAACAAACTTTGGTATAGAGTAAAGGCAAATACAACTACTGGCAGTACAATTTACAGCAATGCCGTAACTGTAAATGAAGTTGAAAAAATTGGTGATGAGCTAATTAGTATTTATCCTAACCCTGTTGTAAATGGCAAAATTAACCTTCAATTAAATTTTTTACCTGAAGGTAAATACAACATAACCATATCAAACATGGTTGGCCAAACAGTTGAAAAAAGAAGAGTAGCCGTACAAGGTAACCATGTTAGCCAAGTTATTAATTTAGCCAATGCTGCGGCTGGTAAATACCAATTATCAGTTACTGAAACTGGAGGTAAAAAAACTACGGTAACTTTTATAATACCATAATTTTTTAGGTATAAAAAGAAAGCTGTTTCAATTTTTTGAAACAGCTTTCTTTTGTTTAAAACTTTTATTTTTAACTAGGTTGAACTTATTTGTAAATTACTGCCCCGGTTTTTTTGGTCAATATTTGCTCTTCAAACTTTAAGGCTATATGTGTTTTTAAAAACAATACTTGTTGCATAACATCAGTAGCATTTTCAAGCTCTAATTGATTTTCATCAATCATTTTTTTAATTTTACGTAGCTTAAAATAAGATAGGGTAGAGGTTACTTCTTCTTTATATAAATCATCCCTTGTGGGTACAACTGTTTCATAATTTGTAAACCATTTTTCACTCACTTCAGTGTTGGTCTCCATAATTTTTAATACTAGCTGACATACATCAGTATCCGTCATGTACAAGAAATCTTTTTCAGTAGGGTTTTCATTTTGCAAATACAGTTTTTTATATAAGTTAATAATGTGCACAAGCTTTTTATTTTCCATCATATTCTCTAAATCATTCTCATCAATTTCTGCAAATAAATATTGTGCTACGGTTTGTTTTTCATCCCATTCTTTTAAACCAAATTCTATTAAACTTCGTACAAAAGCCCTTTCCTGTAATTCATCTTTTTGTAACAGAGCAGCAGTTTCATCTGCATGCATACTTGTATTATCTATTACAACATCTTGATTGTTATTTGCTTCTTCTACGTTATTTGCTTGTTTACGTGTATCATCTTTCTGAAGCTTTTCTCTAATAAATTTGTTTACTAAATCATTTAAGCCTGCTTCTTCAATTTTAAGCATTCCGGCCACTTGTTTAATATAATCTTGCCGCTTAGTAAAATGTTCTGTTTTTGTAATTTTAGAAATTGTTTCAGCAATTTTATTTACAATTTCTGATTTCTTTACGGTATCATTTCCTGCTTCTTGTACTGATTGATTAAGTTGAAATAATACAATATCTTTTTTATTGTTTTTTACAAATTCTATAAAAGCTGATGCTCCAATTTTATTTACATAGCTATCAGGGTCTTCATTATCTGGTATAAGTACAAGGCGTACATGTAGGCCTTCTTCCAAAGCCAAATCCATACCCCTCATAGCAGCTTTTATACCTGCGCCATCGCCATCATAAATTATGGTAAGGTTATTAGTGTATTTTTTTACTAATCTAAGCTGATCAATTGTTAGGCTTGTACCACCGCTTGCCACTACATTTTCAACCCCTGCTTGGTGTAAACTCACCACATCAGTATAACCTTCTACCAACAAACATTCATCAGCGGCATTAATAGCAGTACGTGCAAAGTAAACTCCATATAAAATTTTACTTTTTATGTAAATATCATTTTCGGGAGTGTTTATGTATTTAGGTGCTTTATCATTGCTTTTAATAAGCCTAGCACCAAAACCTAAAATTTTACCACTTTGATTATGTATCGGAAAAATTATTCTATCTCTATAATTATCCCTCAATACATCATCTCTTAAAACAACTAAACCACTTTTTTGCAACAGTTCTTTATTGTATTGTGCTGTAGTTGCAGCTTTTGCAAAAGCATCGTTATATGCTGGGTTATAACCAAGTTGAAATTTTTGAATTACATCCTCTCTAAAACCACGATGTTTTAAATAAGTTAAGGCAATATCTTGTCCATCTGTAGTGTTAAAAAGGGTATTGGTAAAAAATTGCTGTGCAAAATTATTTATGGCATACAAGCTTTCATAAGCTTGTTGTTGTATTTTATATTCTGGGCTAGTTTCTGTTTCTTCTATTTCAATATTATATTTTTGGGCTAGCCACCGCAAAGCCTCCACATAACTATATTTTTCAAGCTCCATTAAAAAGCCTATGGCATTACCACTTTTGCCACAGCCAAAACATTTATATATTTCTTTTGTTTTTGAAACAGTAAATGAAGGACTTTTTTCATTGTGAAATGGGCATAATCCTAACAAATTACTACCTCTAGGTTTTAACTTTACATAAGTTCCCACAATGTCTACAATGTCTATTCTTTGTTGTATTTGTTGTATGGTTTCTTTACTTATCAACTATAAAATATTATTTAACTACAAATTTAACAACCTAAAAG
>JANMAV010000078.1:0-6907 GCA_031360055.1 Ferruginibacter sp. | reverse complement strand
ATAGAATAGAAGATATGAAAACTTTATTAAATTTTAAATTCGGAATTATTAAAGCAAGTTAGTATAATTTACAAACGTAATATTGAGAAAAGAGTTTTTAGTTTACGACTTATGTTTTTAATTTTAGGGACTGGTTGTTTTTTAGCCTTTAACTATCATTATGACAACATAGGATATTTTGTTTCTGTTGTTCTCATCACGTTAAGTATTATCGTTGTTAAAGACGTCGCTATTTCTGTTGACTCATTTTTAGTATCAAAATATTACTTTTTCGGACTAATTAAATGGACTTGGAATTTCAACAAGGGTAATAACATCAAGCTTTCTTCGTTCGGTTCTGACTTCGGACAAGATGGAGAAAGTTCATTTCATGACGATACTGCAACAGGACTTGGATGCCTATTTATGATTTTTGAAGTTTTTGTACCGCCTAAAATTTTAATGAAAGAGTTTAATATTGAAAAAATTGACAGTCCTTATAAAAGAGTGTACATACTTCTAGACAAATACGAATTCGACAATTTAAAGAAGCTCATTCATCAACCGCAAAGCACATAACATCGGGTTTTGTGCAAGTGGGGCTTGGGTTTCGTACAATTAACAGTTATGCAAATTTAAGCTTTTGTTCGGGCTTGACAAGCAACGTTCAGCATTATTTCTTAACATCATTTTCATATCTTTATCCAGCATCAGTTCCGGGCTTGCAGTTGGTCAATTCCCCAACTGCAAGCAAGCTCTGTTCGTTATAAGCAACTCAAAATTATGCGTACACTCCTAATTTTTATTTTTCTCTTTCAAATTATAGACTTGTCGGCTCAGCCATCAATGCCAGCCGAACAAATAGATAGCCTATTTAAAAGTGTACATCGCTCTGACAGCGACTGGGTAATTAGCCTTTCAATCGATCAAGCAGGAACTATTCCAATTTATGATAGTTTGGGTAATCGGGTTTCCGAAAGTCCACAAGGCACATTTGTTTTATTTAAAATTGGACAAGGTTATTTTCTTCAGAAACTTTGGAATGAATATCTGGACAATCCATTTAGAAGCAAAGTGGTCTTTGGAAAACGTATAAAAATTGACAACAACCAAAATTTCAAATACACCGTTGATAGTGTTTTGCTGTCTGACAAGGAATGGATTTATCCATATGTCTACAAAGAGGATAGCGTTGGTGTGTATAATGTACAAGAGCCAGCTGACCACGAACCTTACTATGGAATGTATTTTAAGGTAATGCAGAAAGACGGACAACGAAAATTCTTTACAGAAACCTGTTTAAATGAAGCAGAATTTTTCATGCCAAACAAAAACCTAAATTATCTATACAATACCCAAACGTTTACTTATCGTTCTTTCTGCCAATTGCTTAATTTAATAAAAGAAAAAATGAAAGTTTGGAGTGAATAATGAGCTGCTTATAACATAGTGTTTTCTGTAATTTGCACAACTTTCAATAAACTTGCAGTTTTACACAATCTATTTTTTTTGAGCCTTAAGTGTAATCAACATTGTGCATTAGTTTGTGGAATCATTTTTTATTTCTTTACTCAGTAGCAGTTTCAGGTTGAGTAGCCACTAATTTCATCTCTAAAAGCAAGCCGTGACAGTGTGATGCAAATTTTAATATATATTTTATTAAAATTGTATGCTTAATTTCAATGTAAAGATTTTTTGACTTTATGGTTATAACAAATCTTATTATTTAACAGTTTATCAGGTCTTTTATATTTTAAAAGATATGCAGTAGTAATTTACTTGTTGGTTTTAAAATTTTTTTATTATTAATTTTTCCTCAGATACTAATCATTAATTTATGAAACAGATATTCCTAATAATCCTAAGCGGAATTGTTTTTAACCAAAACATTTCAGCTCAATTTTTTAAAAAAGATTCAGGATTTGCACATACATTTTCTATTGTAGCAAGAGACCCAGTTACAGGGGATATGGCCGTAGGGGTGCAGAGTCATTGGTTTAGTGTAGGTACTGCTGTAAGTTGGGGCGAAGCAGGTGTTGGTGTGGTTGCCACCCAGTCTTTTGTAAATAAAAGTTATGGCATTAAAGGATTAGGTTTAATGAAAAATGGAAAAACTGCTCCTGAAGCATTGACTGAATTACTTGCTGCCGATGAAGGCCGTGAAGTAAGACAAGTGGCAATGATTGATGTAAATGGAAATGTAAATGCCTACACCGGAAAAAACTGTATTGACTATGCAGGTAATATTGTTGGCAAAAATTATTCTGTGCAAAGCAATATGATGTTAGGCAATAAGGTGAATGAAGCCATGGCCAAAGCTTTTGAAGGCAGCGAAGGAAAACCTTTGGCAGAACGTGTGTTACTGGCGTTAAAGGCGGCGCAGGCTGTTGGTGGAGATGTAAGGGGCAAACAATCTGCTGCAATTTTAGTAGTTGCTGGTAAAAGTACTAGCCAACCTTGGAACGATAGATTGATTGACTTACGAGTAGATGATAACAAAGCACCTTTAAATGAATTAGATAGGTTGCTGAGATTATTTAGAGCTTATGAGCACATGGATAAAGGCGATTTGGCTACAGAAAAAAATAACATGAAAGCGGCAATGGAAGAGTATGGTGCTGCAATGAAAATGTTTCCTGAAAATTTGGAAATGAAATACTGGACAGCTATAACTTTGGCAAACAATAAAAAGGTTAAAGAAGCATCAGATATGCTCCAAAAAATTTATTTAAAAGATGCTAATTGGCGTGAGTTAACAAAACGTTTGCCTAAAGTAAATCTATTAAATGTTACGGAAGCTGATATGAAAATGTTGTTAAAATAATTTTTAATTATAATCTATCCCAATTTTAAAATACAAAAAAAACATTCAAAGAATTATTTAGTTTAATATAATTCTCTGAATGTTCAACACTTAAACTTTCTAAAAAACTAAAGCTTATTAATCTTTATGGTTTGGCTATTTGTTTTTATATAATACAGTCCAACCGGCCAACTAGTTACATCTACATCATTTATACCCTTATAAATTTTAAATGTTTTTATTATTTGCCCTATGCTATTGGTTATAACAACCATATCATTTACAGTACTCTTTATATTTAAATTATTTTTTACGGGGTTAGGGTAAGCAGTCATACTTACATCGCTGTTAGATTTTATTTTTACAATGTTGCTATATGTAAATTGTGCATCTTTATCTACCATTTTTAAGCGATAGTAGATTGTGTTTTCAGTTACTGCTGAAGAATCTTTAAATAGATACTTTCCATTACTATTGGTAACACTATTTACCTTACCTATATTTTTAAATATTTTTCCATCTACACTACTTTCTACAGTAAAAAAAGCAGTATTTATTTCCTGCTCTGTTTTCCAATTTAATAAATTGTAACCTGTTGCTTTGTTACCTGTAAAACTTATAAGTTGTAATGGCAACGTTGTGCAAGGTGTACAGGCAATTGTTGCTTTAATATTTATATCATCCAACCTAAACCCTGTAGATCCTACTGAAACATCGCTAGCCATTAACCACCTAACTTGTACATTTTGCCCATTGGTAGATGCAGGTAAATTAGCTATGGTTTGTGTAAATGTTGATGAGCTGCCAGACCATGCAGGCCTACCTCTTATTGGGCTATTATTTGCTGCAGTATTGTCAATTGTGTTATTGTACCCTCCTACTTCAAAGCTACCGCCAGCCACTAAAATATCTGTCCATGCACCAGTTCCAATTTTTATTTCAAAGACTACACCATCAAATCCATTTTCTGTTGTAAACGCTTTTTGAAAAATAACCGTAGCATTATTTGTACTTACTGCAAAAACAGGGCTTTCCAAGGCTGTTGCATTTACACTTGAAGGGTTATTTGCAAAAGCAGTATTAGGGGTTGAATTAGGGGTAGTAGTACTTGTTATCCAATTTATAGTACTACCCGATAATTGATTTTGGGTAAAGCCAGTTGGCAATGCAGGTACTGTTTCAGCATCAAAATTTTGAGCTAAAGTAGTAATTGTTGTACCAACATTGTATGTTTTACTTATTACTCCATAATTAGTAGCTCCATCATTTATTACCCAATCTAGCGTAATTGTGGAACCACAAGCAGTATTAGCACTTACAAAAAAACTAAATAATTTACTCACTGTAGCATTAGTAGCAATAGCTCCATAATTTTGTGCTGCAGTTGGCATAATTACATTGCTATTTGCTTGTAAAGTTGCTACTAAATTGTTAGTGGCAACTGAGCCATCATTTACTATTGGTAAGGAAACTGTAATTTGTTCTTTAGGATCTATTACAGTACCTGTACCACAACTTTCTTGTGTTATAGATGGGCCAACAGATGTGGGTACAGCAAAAGCTTGTGGCATAATGTTGGTAATTATCAATGCATAATCTTGATCTAGTGCATCACTATTATTAGGTACGCCATTACCTGCAATATTTTTTGCTATAATTTTTACAGCAATATTACCAGTTGTGCCGGCAGGTAAAAATACACACTCCACATTATTTTTATTGTCAGTATTACCACCAGTAACTGATAGTGCACCAGTAAAATTATTTCCTAAATATTTTGTGCCATTTACATACACTTCTACATCAATATTATTTACAAAAGCACTACCAGCGGTAGAGCCTGGTGCATCAGTATAAGCCATTGTTACTCTCAATGGTAAGGCAGTATTAGCTACCACCCCTGTAAAAGTTTTTGTTTGTCCAGTTGCTGTAAATACATCTGCAAGTACTTCATCTTTAATAATATTTGGATTATTGGTATATGAAAAATAGTTGTTCATATTAACAAGACCCATACCTTGGCTATTAGAAAACAAATTATCGTTAGCACCTACACCATTCATATAACCAGCACTGTTTAAAATAACAGCTTTTGTAAGTGCTGGGCTTGGTGCAGCAAGGCCATTATTAATAAAATTTTGCCTTATTAAAGCGCCAAAACCAGCTACAGCAGGGCAGGAGTGGCTGGTGCCAGATGAGGCAGTTGTCCACTTTTGGCCAGTTGGAAAAAAATCGTTGGTACCTAAACCACCACAAACGCCAGCAGCTGCAAAGCAACTAGCATTTGAGCCAATGCCTGATAGGGGGTTGACAGCATTACTTTGATATACACCACCAGTAATGTGAGTGCCGGGAGCTTGAATATCTGGTTTTTTTCTCCCATCAACACATGGGCCTCTACTAGAGAATGTAGCAATATCATTTAAATTATTTGCCTCAGTATCCGTTGTTCCACAGCCATCAGCACCTCCAAATGCTCTAACTCCTTCGCTGGCACCTACGGTTATTACATTTTTAGCTGTACCGGGAGATCCAATTGTACCTGCATTAGAACCTGAGTTACCTGCAGAAAAAAATATGACCATTTGTTGATTACCTACCATAGGAGATGATGATGTTGCTGGCTGTGCATCTCTCACTAAAAAATCATATGTTTGAGCATCGGAATTGTATGCACCACTTACTGCAGCTCCCCAGCTATTACTGCTTATTCTTGCACCATCCCTGTAGGAATCTGCTTCTAAATTGGTAAGATTTGGATTTGTATAACTAGGGCTAAAAATTGTAGAGTTACCAACTTTTACAAATGGAGCAACTCCCAATCCATACCTAAAATTATTTGCATCAGTATGGCTAGGATATGCCAGTAAGGAATCTGGTATATAGCCTCCAATTATGTGTGTATTAATGTTGCCATGGCCATTGCAACCTCTAGTACTTGCATCTGTAGCAGTACCTGTTTTATGTATAAACGCTACTCTTGTAGCCAAATTTTTATCTCCATTTTTATACAAAGCAAAATGTGCTGTAGGCCTTATAACATTTGCAACGCTGCCTGAATCTAACCCATCATCAGATACATTTACAACAAAATTTGAAGCGTCAAATTGGGCTTGTGTAAAACCTTTGTTAGCCAAATAATTAAGGTAGTTAGCTTGCATTGGTACATTGCCATTTAGTTGCCCTGTCATTATTATTGCTTGGCTTTCGTCTCTCATTTTAGGCTCTATGTATGGGTGTATAGAAATTACATCAGGCCTATTTATTAACTCAAAAAGTGCCGCTTTGCTAAGCTCTACAGTTACATTAATGTAGTGTGATACAGCTTGTTTATCTACAAAAATATTATTTGGTTGAAGTTTTTGCATCATACTTAAAGTGATGATATTTGTTGTTTCATTTTGGTACAACTGTACTTTAAACTTGGTATAGGCAATCTCATTTTTATTTATTGATCCTTTTGCAGTTTTGCCAAATATTGTTGGCGATAAACGATATTGAGGTAAATACGCTGCATGCCAAACTATTGGCGATTGTTGCTTATTAGCAATACTCTGTATGGTTTGTAAAGTTGTACTATTTGCAAATATTAAATAGGTATAATTTGGTATATAATCAATAATTTCAGCTCCAGCATCTGTCAATATTTTATACCATTCCGGCTGTATGGCCCCACTAAATTTTACTAAATGCATTTGTTTATCACTAAATGTTGTTATTGGTTTTTGTAATAATTTACCTTCTTTAGATAGCGTATTTATAGTAACTGCATTTAAATAAATGTTGCTTGAATCATTATCTTGCTTGTACTCATTTTCAGCATTTATCTGAAATTGTTTAGGTGGTTTATTGCCAGATTGTAAAACAACAAATAAGGCTACTAAAGAAAATAAGAGTATAGCTTTATAAATACCAATTACGGAATTATATTTTTTTGTCATTAGGCTAATTTTGGTTAATTGTAATGTACTGTTAGTGGTTAAAAGCTGTATGAAAATAAATTAATTTTATAACTATTAAAATAAAATATAAAACTCACTCGAGTAAGAAACTAAAAATTTGCATTTTTTTGTTATTTACAATTGTAAAATTACTGATGGGTTTAATTAATTTATACATTAAAAC
>JANMAV010000058.1:0-3069 GCA_031360055.1 Ferruginibacter sp. | reverse complement strand
TAATTAATTAAAGTCCTATATAATGCCAAAAAAACAACCCAATAGCAATAAATTTTACTGCTAGGGGTTGTTTATGTGTAGCCAAAATAAAACTATCTCAAAAGGGTTACATGCCCTACATAATCTACCGCTTGGCCGGTAGTATGGTTTATTTGCCAATTAGCTTTGCTGTTAGGGCATGCCCAAATTGGGTTATTATCATCATCAATACCAATTAGTTTATATACAACTGCTTTTTTTGGCGTTGTGCTAAGTGCTGATAATGCTTTATAAGGTTGTTCTAAAATTATTATACCAGGTGGTCTCTTACGTCTCAACAACATATTTTGCCCATTTTCAGTTTGTATTACCAATCCATCTTTACTTTGGCCAAGTATTGTAATGTTGGTATTCATTAATGTACTTACTAAATCTTCGCCGCCTAATACCTTAACTTTTGCTATACAATTAGGGGGAAAAACAATTTTATCTCCTTTTTGTACAACTTTAGTTTCTGTTACATTTTGGGCTTTTTGGGCTAATGATGTTGCTGATATAATTACAACAGCACATAATAACGATAGTGTTTTTTTCATGTTATTTATTTTAAATATTGCCTACTCTAGTTACAGTTTTGGGCTACCCTGTTTAGTTTAAAATTTTTTAAAAAACCACCGTAGTTTATAAAAAACTACAGTGGTAAAAAGTAAAGCTGCTCAAGCCTTATTGTGTTTAATTTTTATAATTACAAAATAATTTTGTTTAAAAGTGCAACACAACACTATATCAACAGAACATAATGTTTGTTACCCCTATTTGTATTAAATTATTTTTTGAGGATTCATTTTTTTCAATGAAAACAATAACTGCTCATAAACCCATCAACCTTCAACCTCTCAACTCTTCAACTCTTCAACTCTTCAACCTTCAACTCTTCAACTCTTCAACCCTTCAATCTTCAACCCTCAACCCTTCAACTTCCCCCCTACCCTTCAACATTAATTAAGTATATTGCAGCCCCAAAATAAGGGTAGCAGTATGAAGTACATTAACGAAATAAACAAACGTAAAACCTTTGCCATCATATCTCACCCTGATGCTGGTAAAACTACCCTTACTGAAAAGTTTTTATTGTTTGGTGGTGCTATACAAACCGCAGGAGCAGTAAAAAGCAATAAAATAAAGAAACATGCCACCAGCGATTTTATGGAAATAGAACGCCAAAGAGGTATTTCCGTAGCCACTTCTGTTATGACTTTTGAGTACAACGGCCATCTTATTAATTTATTAGATACTCCCGGGCATAAAGACTTTGCCGAAGATACTTATCGTACGCTTACAGCAGTAGATAGTGTGGTATTGGTAATTGACTCTGTAAATGGTGTGGAGCCTCAAACTAGGCGTTTAATGGAGGTAATAGCTATGCGTAAAACACCTGTTATTGTTTTTATTAATAAAATGGACAGAGATGGTAAAAACCGTTTTGACCTATTAGAAGAAATAGAAAACGAACTAAAAATACAATTACACCCCATGACGGTGCCTATAAACAGTGGCAAAGATTTTAAAGGGGTGTACGATTTACACAAAAAAAACTTAGTGCTTTTTAGCGCTGGCACAAAGGCTAATGATGAGGATGTAGTTGAAATACAAGATATAAATGATAAAGTACTTGATGCTAAAATTGGTGCTAGAGATGCAGCTACCCTTAGAGAGGATGTAGAATTGATAGATGGTGTGTATGGCCAATTAAATGTAGATGATTACTTAACCGGCAATACTGCCCCAGTGTTTTTTGGAAGTGCCGTAAATAATTTTGGTGTAAAAGAAATGCTTGATAGCTTTGTACGTATAGCCCCAACACCAAGGCCAAGGCATACTACCACAAGAGATATAACCCCCGAAGAAGAAAAATTTAGCGGCTTCATATTTAAAATACATGCAAACCTTGATCCTAAGCATAGGGATAGAATTGCGTTTTTACGAGTATGCAGCGGCAGGTTTGCAAGGCATACATATTACAACCATGTAAGGTTAGAAAAAGACATGAGGTTTACAAACCCATATAGTTTTTTGGCCAGACAAAAAGATGTAATTGAAGAAGCTTATCCAGGTGATGTGGTAGGATTATTTGATACTGGTAATTTTAAAATTGGTGATACATTAACTGAAGGAGAAAATTTTTATTTTACGGGTATTCCAAGTTTTTCGCCAGAAATTTTTAGGGAGGTTGTAAATAAAGACCCGATGAAAACTAAGCAATTAGAAAAAGGGCTTAACCAACTTACTGATGAAGGTGTGGCACAGCTTTTTACTCAGTTTGGTGGCAACAAAAAAATTATTGGTTGTGTAGGTGAGCTACAATTTGAAGTAATACAATATCGCTTATTACAAGAGTATGGTGCATCAGTACAAATGAATAGCTTACCATTTTTTAAAGCATGTTGGCTTACTGCTACTGACCCTAAAAAATTAGAAGATTTTACAAAATATAAGCAAGCAAACATTGCTGCTGATAAGGATGGTAACATCGTATACCTTGCCCAAAGCGAATGGTTTTTAAATACTGAAATAAGCAACAATCCCGATATTACTTTTCATTTTACAAGTGAGATTAATAAGAAGTAATTTGTAGTTGGCAGAGAGTAGTTTTTGAGTGTAAAAATTATGATATTTCTACAAAAGAAATTTATTTATTATAGTTAAGTTTATAATACCTATGGTTTTAAAATATCAGCATAAAAAACAATTACATAATCATAGGCTTTTACAATATCAATAACTGGGTCGTTACCAGGGCAGCTAATCATATTGCCTTTTTTTGTTCCATAAAATACAAAAAGAGGTTGTTTTGTAGATAAAAAAGTTGGTATGCTGTCAAACCCTCTAGATTGTGTTAGTTTAATATCTCTCAATAAAAATTTATATTCAGTTTGCATATTATCAGTTTTTACACTTGCAATAACTGTACTATCTGTTTTTGTTAAGTAAAATCTTATGGTTTGTCGTACACTATCTGAAAGTTTTGGAAAAAAATAACTTTCGGGTTCATCACCCATATCAATAATAGGTTTAGTTTGTTTATAAAAA
>JANMAV010000050.1:0-2205 GCA_031360055.1 Ferruginibacter sp. | reverse complement strand
AGTGAATGCCGTTTACACAGCCTTCGATCTTAGCAAAAAATCTGCAGCATGGGCGTATAAAAATTTAGGCGGAGTTGTTGGTTCCCGTATGATAAAAGAATTAAATGGAGAATCAACTTTGGCATTGGCAGATGAACAACTTACCGTAAAAAAAATGATTGCAAGCACACGCATGTTTGGGCATACTGTTACCAGCAAGGTAGATATTAAAGAAGCGGTGGCAACTTATGCAAGCCGTGCCGCTGAAAAATTACGCAGACAAAAAAGTGCAGCCACCATTATCAGCGTTTTTGTAGTTACAAAAGAACCAAGTAACAATGGGCATTTTAGGCATGGAAATACATTGAGCCATTACGCTGTATTGCCCATTGCCACAAGTGCTACCAACGAACTTATAAAAGTTGCTACCGGCATTGTAGATAAAATTTTCGATAAAAATAGACAGTACAAAAAGGCCGGGGTAATGCTCAGCGGTTTGGTGCCCGATACTACCATACAGGCAAATCTTTTTGTGGCAGAAAAAAATAATGGCAAACGTATGCTCATGGAAATGATTGACAATGTAAATTTTTCTATGAGAGATGATGTTATAAAATTTGCAGCAAGCGGCACAAAACGAGATTGGAAAATGCGTGTTGAAATGCGCAGCCCACGCTACACCACCCGATGGGAAGAAATGTATGAAGTACATTAGAGCAATAATACTTTGGGGTCAGTAAAGTTGATAACATTTATCTACATTTGTTGACCAATCTGTTCCAATCATTTTTTCGTTCCTCAAAAAAAGGATATCCACTTCTATTGCGCATTGTGTTCCGTACATTTTTGTATTTAGCATTTCATCAGTCTATTTTTTTAGCGATAATACATGCACGCTGTATCCGTTAATATCTGCCAAATAGAAAATGATTTCAAAATTAAACAGTACATTTATAATCAATGGAAAAATACTTTCTACATATAAACGAGCCATGCACCCAATATTGGGATAGCATGACTACTGTGGCCAAAGGAAAGTTTTGTAACAACTGCAACAAAACAGTGTTTGATTTTACTACAGCTACAGATGGTGAAATTGTAAAGCACATTGAAGAAATGAAAGGCGAAACATTCTGTGGCAGGTTTGAAGAAAACCAGTTAGACAGATGGATAGAAAAAAGTAATATAAAAACCAGCAATCCTCGGTTGTATAAATTTTTAATAAGTTTTATGTTGTTGGGTGCTGCGCAAGGTTCACAAGCACAAACAACATCACAACAAGAAAATGTTGAAGCAAAGAAAAAGATAGATAGTTTATTGAACTTGCAAAATATAAATAGTGAGATTGGAACAAATACATGTGATACAATTAATAAAGGTTTGAAAGGAGTTATTCGTGATAGTCGAATTATGCTAGGTGGAGTTAGAACATTATCCGGTAATCATCAACCTTTATTGATAGTAGATGGTTTACCAAAGAAATTATCTTTACTAAATAATTTAAATCCTAATAAAATAATAAAAGTTACTGTTTTGAAGTCAACAGAAAGCACTGCTATTTATGGCCCCGACGGAGTTAATGGCGCACTGATAATTGTAACGAAATACTCAAAAAAAGAATTAAAGGAAGTATTTCAATAAATTCTCTACGCAGTCATTTCATTATTTTTTAAAAATTGCTTCCCCATTATACAAAAATCCCCTAAATTTGCACCTCATTTGCGGATATGGCGAAATTGGCAGACGCACTAGACTTAGGATCTAGCGCCGCAAGGCATGTAGGTTCGACCCCTATTATCCGCACATATTTAACTTCCTTCCGCACAATCGGGAGGATTTTTTTTACCATCCCGCCAGGCGGCGGAAACAAAAAATAATAAAATGGCTACAGTAGAAAGAGAAAACATTGGTTTATTAAACGATAAGCTTACCGTAAAAATTACCAAAGAAGATTACCTGCCTTCTTTTGAAAAGAAATTAAAAGAATACAGCAAAACCGCTAACATTCCGGGTTTTCGTAAAGGAATGGTACCTGCGGGAATGATTAAGAAAATGTACGGTGCAGGACTTTTTTCTGATGAGGTACTTCGCACAATTGAAAAAGAACTATTTGCTTATTTGGATAAAGAAAGACCAGATATTTTTGCCCAACCATTGCCATTGGAAAATGAAATGGAAAAGCTGGATATGAACAACCACGGTGATGTAGATTTTTCTTTTGAAATT
>JANMAV010000045.1:0-2168 GCA_031360055.1 Ferruginibacter sp. | reverse complement strand
AGAGTAGATTTACTTGATAACAATGGTGGAAGAATTAAAACAGGAAATGTGTTGATATTCTAAACTATATCATTTTTAAAAATGTAATAAAAGAGCCGCCTGCATTGGGCGGCTCTTTTGTTTTGTGTAGATAATTAATTGTTATTCATTTTTAATGAAGCTTTTAGTATGACAGTATAATAACAGTAATAATTTAGTATTCTTTTTATTTAAAATATTTTATACATATTTGAAATAGCATGTAGTCCGAAGCTTTTTGATGTAGGTATAATTTTTTTTTGCCGTTATTGCTGAAAGGATTCTGTTTTATTAACGAAAATTATTCTACTGAATTAGAATAAAAATTTATGTGTATAAATAAATCTTTATCTGCATCAGAAGTTATTGCAAAATAAAAGCCATTATTAAAAAAAAT
Source organism: Ferruginibacter sp. (assembly GCA_031360055.1). Taxonomy (GTDB): domain Bacteria; phylum Bacteroidota; class Bacteroidia; order Chitinophagales; family Chitinophagaceae; genus Ferruginibacter. The sequence goes on along the minus strand of JANMAV010000045.1, from coordinate 1,753 downwards.
GGTTAATTTTATTAAAATTTTTTAACAATTAAATTACATTATGCAAACAAAATTTACTCAACAAAATTCGGGTACGTTTCTGAAAAAATTCATTGCTGTAGCAATGCTTCTTTTTTCATTTACAACGCTTACCATTGCACAGCCATATATTAATGGTGGTTTAAGTACAGGTGCTACTGCTACTGGCGGCACTGCTGCACCAGCAGGTACTACTTGGAGTGAGCTTCAAGGAACAAATACTGGCTTAGGCTCTGGTGCAAATATTGCCGCTGGGTTTACCTTAGCTGATGATTTTATTGTACCTCCTGGAGTTACTTGGAATATTACCAAAATAACATTTTTTGCTTATTCAACTGGTTCAGCAGCTACACCTTCACCGTTTAACGATACAAGGGTACAAATTTTTAACACAAATCCTGCTGTAGGTAACCCAACACCAGTTTTTGGTAATTTAACTACCAATCGTTTTCTTACTTCAACTTCTGCAAGTATTTACAGAATTGGAAATGCTACACCTGGTACAACTAGGCTAGTGTGGAAAATTGAAGCTACCGTAAATACTAGTTTAACTGCTGGTACGTATTGGATAGAATGGCAACATGGAACCGTTACAGCTGGAGCAAGTAATTTCTCTCCTGCTAAAACAGTTGTTGGATCTCCAACACAAATAGGCAATAATGCTCAACAACATACTATTGCTGGTAACACTTGGGCGCCAATAACTGATGGTACTCCAGCTGCTCCTCAAGATTTTCCTTTTCAGATAGATTACACTGCAACAGGTGCTGCATGTACTGCAACTGCACCGGGTAATACAATAGCATCGGCTAACCCTGTATGCCCTAGTATTCCTTTTAACTTATCTGTACAAACGCCAGGTTCAGGCATTGGTTTAACGTATCAGTGGGAATCTTCTCCAAATAATGTAACATACACATCTATTGTTGGAGCAACAAATTCAACTTATACAGCTTCGCAAACTGCAGCAACTTATTATAGATTAAAAGTTACCTGCGGTGTAAATGCTCCTTTGTTTTCAACTCCCGTTTTTGTTACAATGTCTACCCAATGTTATTGTACTACCTCACAAGCATCAAGTGCTGTTGATGAAGATATATTTAACGTAAAAGTGGGTACATTAAATAATACATCTGATTGTAATACAACTGCATTAGGTACAGGCTCTATCAAAAATAGATATAGCAATTATACCAATGGTTATACACCTGCTATTACAATACCAGATTTAGTACAAGGTGCTAATGTACCCTTTACAGTACAAATAGGTACTTGTGGTGGTAATTTTAATAATGGTATTGCAGTATTTATAGATTTCAATCAAAATGGCACATTTGAAACTACTGAGAGAGCTTTTGTATCACCAGCAGCAACTAATGGTCCTCACGTAGAGGCTGGTAATTTAGCTATACCTGCTACTGCTACTTTAGGTAACACCCGTATGAGGGTAATAAATGTAGAGTCAGCAACACCAGGAACTATTACAGCATGTGGTGGTTATACTTGGGGTGAAACTGAAGATTATACTATTAATATAGTACCATGTGTACCATTAACAGTAGTAGCACAGCCAGCTAACAAAACAGCATCATGTGGTTCTACAACAACGTTTACTACTTCTATAAGTGGTTCAAACCCTACCTACCAATGGCAGGTGCAAACTACTGCAGGTGGTGCATGGTCAAACTTAGCAAACGTAGCACCATATAGTAATGTAACTACAGATACTATGAGA
>JANMAV010000288.1:0-10504 GCA_031360055.1 Ferruginibacter sp. | reverse complement strand
CCCTATAACCTACTGCAACCCCTACACTTCTTTGTGACTCAAAAAAAGATAATGGGTTAGTACCAATAGAAAATTTGTTTTAAATTGTTGACCGTAAGTATATATGTTGATGAGTAGTAGTAAAACTATTATATAATATTTCATTTTAAATTACTTTAGGTTTGAATAACTCTTAAAAAATAAAACATCATCATCAAAATTTATATAATCATGCAATGTTTTTATTTGTAAAACTTTTTGTAAATTTTGTTGTAAAAACAATTTATGTGCTTGGCTTTTTGGGTTAAATGGTTTGTGGTTTATCGCTGCATTAATTTCATTTATTTTTTTTAATAGCTGCTGGGTAGGCTCATCAAAAACTGTTGTAATAAACTTTTGCCACACGTAGTTTGTGGCTGCATAGTTAGGGTGGGCAAGGTCTTCTGCATAAAAACGATAATCTCTCAAATCATCTATTACCAATTCGTATGCTGCAAAATAAAATACATTAATATTATTGGTAAGGCTATGTACTGCTTGTATTAAAGCTGCTTTACTTTGGTTATTTTCTACAAAGCCATCTCTTAAATGCCTTACAGGGCTAATGGTGTATATAAATTTTACAGTAGGGTTTATGCTCCATACTTGCTGTTGCATTTTTTGTAAAGCAGTAATAATTTCGGTTGATGTAGTTAGGCGTTTATTAAATTTATCAGTTGGTATTTTATGGCAATTGGCTGCCACGTTAGTATAATTTTCATTAGGAGTTACATCTGCCCATTCATATATAAATGCTGAGCCCAATGTTATTAAAATCCAATCTGCTTTTTTTATAAAACCAATAGCAGTCTGTTGTTCCTTGTTTATATTTTGTAGTGCCTGCTGTTTATCAATATCTGAAAAACGGGTATGATGTGCTTTGCTTGCCCATAATTCATTGAAAAAAAACAAATCATCTTCAGTATACAATTTTTCATTTACATAACTACTTATAGCGTTTGTAATACTAAAGGGGTTAAATAAAATACCATGAGGATTTTGTACTGTATTAATTTTATGTGCTGCTATTTTTTGGCCAATTTGCTCCGTAAAACAACTGCCAATAAGCAATAAGGAATGATTGTGCTGTATTGGTATAGCAAAGGGCTTAGGAGTAAATTCGGCTCTAAAGTTCATAATTTATTGTAGCTGAGTGTAAAGCTTTTTAAATAAAAACACTATTTGCCATTTTACTACAATGTAATAATGCTTCAGTATTTATATGCAAGTTGTAGCCATTTTGTTTAAAATGTTGCAGCATAACTTCGGTATCCATATTACCTACAAGCTCATTACCTGCCATTGGGCAACCACCAATACCTTTCATTGCAGCATCAAAACGAGTACAGCCTGCTTGTAAGGCAGCATCAATTTTAGCAAATCTATCAGCCGGGGTGCTGTGCAAATGTACCCCAATGGTTGTATTAGTAAATTGAGGCATTAAATAGGACATTGTGCTATAAACTTCAGCTGCTGTAGCTATACCAACTGTATCGGCAATGGATATTATTTTTACCCCAAGTGCTTCTATTTGCTTGGTACGGTTCAATACAATTTCTGCATTATATTCATCGCCATAAGGGTTACCAAAACCCATTGATATATACACAACAAGCTCTTTATTATTGCTTATACAAATGTTCTGAATTTCTTCTACCCTCTGCAAAGATTCGGTAATAGATGAGTTAGTATTACGCTGCTGAAACGTTTCTGAAATAGAGAATGGAAAACCTAGGTAAGTAATTTTTTCTTGTGCAGCTGCTTCGTTTGCTCCCCTTGCATTTGCAATTATTGCTAACAATTTGGTATCTGATTGGCTAAGATCAAGTTGTTGTAAAACTTCTGCGGAATCGGCCATTTGAGGTATTGCTTTTGAAGATACAAAGCTGCCACAATCCAACACATTAAAGCCTACTTGTAGTAAGGCATTTAAGTAGTTTATTTTTTGTTGTGTTGGTATAAAATGAGGCCAGCCTTGCATGGCATCTCTTGGGCACTCAATTAGGGTAAGTTGTATATTGTTGTACAAAGTATAGTTTTTGGGTTGCAAGTAAATTTAATGAAAATAAGTTTAATTTTCACACAAAGAAACAGAGGGTACAAATCTTACAAATAGCATTTAAAGTTACTATTTTACTACGTTGACTTTAGAACTCAACAATGATAAACTGTTGGGCTTAGGCCAGATTGATAGTTCCTACAATAATGTAAGAACCAACAGCTGGAAAGTAATACAGAGTAAAAGTTTACAGCTTAAGCTACAAAATACGTTGCTTTGCAGCTTCGTACAAAATAATACCTGTTGCAACACTTACGTTTAAGGAATCAAAATCGCCATTCATGGGTATGGCAAATTTTTGATCACACACTTTCATGAGGGCTGGGTAAATTCCTTTTTCTTCGCTACCCATTACAATTGCAGTTGGCTCAGCAAAATTACATTGGTAACTATTAGTAGTTGCACCCATTACGCTTGCAAAAACTTTTACACCATTCATGTGCAAATCATCTACTGCCTTCATTAAACTATTTACCCTGCAAATAGCAAGTTTTTCTAATGCCCCTGCTGAGGTAAGTATGGCATCTTCGTTTAAGGCACCAACGCCTTTATCAGGAATGATAATTGCATGTACACCAAAGCAGTAGGCACTTCTAGCAATTGCACCTATGTTTCTAATATCAGTTATACCATCTAAAATAATGAATAATGGTACTTCACCATTTTCCACTACAAAGCTTATCACATCTTGGAGATCTTGATACTGTATTTTACTAATTTGTGCAATGCAACCTTCGTGGTTGCTTACATTAAAATTATTCAATTTTTCAATAGGTACTTTATTAATGGGCACCATATATTTTTCAGCAAGTAGCTTTATCTCATCAATTGTATCGCCATGTACAGCAGTTTGCATGTAAATTCTATCTATTTGCCTACCTTCTTTTAAGGCATTTATGATAGCAACACGGCCTATAATTAGGGTGTTTTTTTTTGGGCGTTTATGTTGGTGTCTAAATTCTTTCACATTGCAAAATTAGTTAATTGCTATTAGAAAAAATATTTAATCACTCCTTAAATATTTTTGCCGCAGAACGTGAATGGACAGAAATTAAAACGAATAAATGATAGCGCCAAAACCACCCTGCAGGTGTTTACTTGCCCCTTTTGTATATTTAATTAAACCGCCAGCCAATCCTATTTTTTTAACAATAGGCACAAAAATATTGAAACCAATTTTTGAATAATCTGCATTACTTACCGCAAAACTTGCGTTGGTATTTTGAGATTGATTTGTATTTTTATTGTTGCCATCTTGTGTACTTACAAATGCATCAAAATATATTTTATTGAGGGCAAGCCCTACCTTCATTTCAGCTATTGCAGCATTAGGAATATGGTTTGTTTTTAAACTGTAGCCAAATGATCCCGTAAAAAACAAGCCACTGTTTATTTTAAAATGTGTAAGAATTACATTTGTAAATTGCAAACTTCGGCTACCAATAACTACTGTAGATTGTAGCGGTGAATTAATTTTATAATTACCAAATGGAGCCACAATACCTGTTGCACCTAAAATACTGAGTGTTGATTTTTTTAATTTAAAAATATAAGGATTGTATTTTATGTAGGCTGAAAAATCTTGCAGGCCTGATTGAAAATTGGCTTTTTTACCAATATCCATAATTTCGGGAGTAAGGGTTGAAGAGGCCTTTTGGTAAGTTAGGGTAAATTGTAAATCTACTTTTTTGCTCACACCAAATGTAGAAAATGCATTTACACTATTAGTTTTAACCGGGCTGGTAACTACAGTACCATCTAAATTTTGGTAGGTTCTATTATAAGTTTCAGTATAATAAGATACTACAACGTTGCCTTTACCTTTACCCTGCATAAAGCCATTTACGGGTGATTGAGCTAGTAATAAACTTGTTTGTAAACACAGTAAAGCAATAAATATTAATGTTTTCATTTTAATAGGTTTTACACCATCTATTTTACGAAAACAAAAATTAAAACTTACACATTAGGCTTATAAAATTTTATTGATACAAATTCTTTCTACCTGCTATTTCAAAATAAATAAGCATAGCTAAACCTAAAACCAAGGTGCCGTGAAACAATAAAAAACCGAAATTATTATATGCAATACCATAAAAAAGTGCTGAACTAAAAATAAAAAATAGAAAAAAATAAATAAACAAACTTTTACCAATTTTTGCTATACTAAAACGCTGCAAAGCTACTATGCCATTACTTTCTGCATTAAATTTTGGGGTACGTATAAATGCTGATTTTTTACCAAAATAACCCAATAAAACTGCTCTACTATTGTGAAAACTCATACTGGCAGTAAGTGATAAAAAAACTTGAAATAATTTTATAAAAAGTAAAATGCTTTTACCCTTAAAATAATCTTTGGTGGCAACATAATAGGTGATGGCTAAAACCAAAAAATTTAAAAAAAATATTGATCCTACTGCTAATATTGGTTTTAAAGATGGCAATACATCTCTAATAAATAACAGCGGCAAACTTAAAAATGCACTAATGGCAATTGCCAAATAAATACCTGAGTTTAACAAGTGCCCTACAGCATGAATTTTTAAGGCGAAGGGCTGTTTAGATTTTAATAAAGAGGGAATTAATTTTCTAGAAACTTCAGCTCCACCCTTTGTCCAGCGAAATTGTTGGCTTTTAAATGCTGCTAAAGTTGGAGGCAGTTCTGCAGGAGAAACTACATCTTCGAGGTATAAAAATTTCCAACCCTTTATTTGTGCCCTGTAGCTCAAATCTAAATCTTCCGTAATGGTATCTGCTTGCCAATTACCAGCATCTATAATGGCTTCTTTTTTCCAAACACCGGCAGTACCATTAAAATTGAAAAATAAATTTAGGTTACTCCGACTTGTTTGTTCAATTCTAAAATGATTTTCTAGCCAAAATGCTTGCGCTTTTGTAATTAGGGAATACTCTCTGTTTGTATGCCCCCAACGAGTTTGTACCATACCAATACCATCTTGATTTAATACGGGAATTGTTTTCTCTAAAAAATTTGGTAACGGAACAAAATCTGCATCAAAAATAGCAATGTATTTACCCTTAGCTGTAACTAACCCATTTTTTAAAGCACCTGCTTTAAAACCACTCCTATCTTCTCGTCTTATTACTTTTATATCAATTCCTTTTTGTTGCCAAAAATGTACTGCTTCATCAGCAATATCAATAGTTTCATCACTACTATCATCAAGCACTTGCACTTCTAATAAATGAGCAGGATAAGTAATTTTACACACAGCATCTATTAATCGCTGGGTTACAAAAGGCTCATTATAGATGGGTAATTGTATAGTTACGATAGCATCAAATATGGGTAAATTTGGTGTTACAAAATCTTTTCGTTTTTTAAATTTAACATAAGCCCATGTAAGCTGAAACTGCATTATTGTATAACAAAAAATAAACAGTGTTACTATGGCGTAAACAATTAAAACTATAATTAAAAAAATCTTCATTGTAGCAAAGGTAACTTTGTGTAAGTAATAGGCAATATTTAATAGCCATACACTAGAGGCTATAAAGTTTACACAATTAGTAATTCATTAAAAATAAAATAGCATTGTGTTAAAAATGAAAATCTAAATTATTACTTTTTGTTTGTGGAGTAACTTCAAACTGGCCATTTACGTATTGAATAGCTCCTTGCAACTTTTTTGATTCTATTGGGCCATTTTCTAATTTCAAAACCCCTCTTGGGCAAACAGCACTGCATATACCACAACCTACACAACTACTTCTTACAATATCCATCCCTTTTTGTGCATAGGCTCTTACATCAATTCCCATTTCGCAGTAGGTACTACAATTGCCGCAGCTAATACATTGGCTGCCATTAGTGGTAATACGAAACCTACTAAATAATTTTTGCTGCAAGCCTAATATAGCTGCCATTGGGCAACCAAACCTGCACCAAACTCTAGAACCCATTATAGGATAAAAACCAACACCTATTACCCCACTAAAAATTGACCCAATAAAAAAGCCATACCATTGTCTTAAAATTGATGCATCTACAAATAATATATTACGGCCATTACTTAATAAAATTGCAGCAATTGAAAAAGTAGTTACTGCCATTATAAATAATGATATGATGTAGGCTTTTTTATCGAAATTGGCAAAAAGTGATTTTCTTTTGATTATTAAAATAGATGCAAGTATGCCAAAGAAAATAATAACCAAATAAGAAAAGGAATTTTTATTGAGCCAGTAAGTATTTGGATTATCGTAAAACATGCTAAATAAAACAGCAGTAGTAATTACAGTAACTAAGGCTAACACAGTATGAATCATCCACCTTTCAATTTGCCAAGCTTTAAAACTTTTATCACTTTGTTGCCTAAACGGATCGCCAGCTGTTTCTGCCAAGCCACCACAACCACATACCCAACTGCAGTACCAACGTTTACCATAAAAATAGGTAAGTATGGGAGATACAATAAATATCATTGCAATACCAAATAATAACATAAACATACCTACAGAACCTGCACTAATATAACCATCAATAGTACCCTTATCAGTAAAATAATAATTTAAAGGCCACATTTGTTTAAAGTCATTATAGGGTGCTCCTTTTAAATAACTTAACAGCTCCGGAATTAAATAAGCAAACGCAGTTTGAAAAAACATGATAGAAACTGTACGAAAAACTTGGTATTTGTTATGCCTGTTTTTTATAATAAACTTTGTGCCCATAAGTAAAATGGCTACTGTATAAAAAGTACCATAAACAAACCATTGGCTAGCCTTATGGCCAGATAAAATAAAACTTAAGGGATCAAAAATACGAATAAGGCCTATGTTGTTTTCCTCACCATTGGCAAGGCCTAAATACTGAGGATACCAATATAAAATAATGTAAAAACTTGTAAGCACAATACCCATTATCCAAGCCCAAAACCCACGGCTAGTAAGGCTCTTAAACATAACGCCATTATTTTTTACACCAGCATCTATACCACCATATAAACCAGTAGTATATAATAAACTTCCAATAGTAATTAAAGCAAAAAATACAGATAATAATATGGGTGTATAAAACTGATTAAACAAACCCAAAAACAAAACTATTGCTGCAAGAGCAACGAGTGTTGCTCCAATTTTCATTTTGGTATTTAGTGGGGTACTATCTGTTTGATTAGCAAGTGATAAAGAAATATCCATCTCCATAAAAGTATCTTTAATTTTTTACCAAAATATTTTTGTTATAAAAAGCATGTTCAAATTCTCTTTCAAAGCCCTTAAAAAATTCAGGGTCAAAATTTGCTTTACGCAACTCCTTCACAACTTTTTGTATATTGGTTTGTTGGTTTAACCATTCATTACATACCTCATGCCTAATACGAATACCAAAAGTATTAATGGCTACAAAAGCCATGTTATTTTTATCCCACATTAATCTTACACCTCTTTTACCTGCAGCATCTTGCCACCAAAACCAATCATGTTCTTCATCAAGCTTGGCAGGCACTAATCCGTAGGTTTGATACTCTAAATCGAAAAACTTTGCACTGTTAAACCAATGCCCTGGTTTATAATTAGTAGCTGTACCAGTAATAGTTTTTGCAACAGTTTCTCCATGCATTTTACCTGTATACCAAACTTGTTCAATAGGCCTCCTACCCTGAGGTGGTTCATTAAATTGAGCACAATCTCCTATGGCAAATATGTTGCTAACATTTGTTTGAAAATGTTGATTTACCAACACTCCTTTATCAGTAGCAATATCAGTATTTTTTATAAATTCAATATTTGGGCTCACTCCAACTGTTAGCGCTACAAAACCACAATCAATAACTTCATTTTTGCTAGTTGATATTTTAGCTACTTTACCATTATCATCTCCAAATATTTCAGTTAATTCTGTACCAAGTTGCAAATCCACTTTGTGGTGCTGTATGAGTTTGTTAATCATTATACTCTCCTCCGGAGGAAGAATGGCATCCCAAAAACTATTTTCACGAATTAAAAAGCTAACCTTAATATTTCTGCTAAGTAACATCTCCACAGTTTCTATTCCAATTAAACCACCGCCAACAACTATAGCATGTTTAATGTTTTGTGTATGCACTTGCATAGTTTCCAAATCTTGCAAATTATAGAGCCCTTGCACACCTAACAAATTTTGGCCAGGCCAACCAAATTTGTTGCTTTTACTACCAGTGGCAATTACTAAAAAATCGTATATAAGTTCACCACCATTATCTACTTCAACAATTTGTTTTTTAGAGTTTATTTTTTGTACATGAGCTTGTAATAAGTTTATATTATTTTTTGCCCAAAAATCATTTTCATACGGTTGTGTATGCTCTTGTTTCATGTGCCCCATATAAATGTACATAAGGGCAGTACGACTATAAAAGTAGGTTGACTCACTTGATATAACAGTTATTTCAAAATTGCTTAATTTACGTATGTGCCTAGCACAAGTAATACCTGCAATACCGTTACCTATAATAATTACTTTTGGGGGCATAAAAAATTGTGAGATTTACATCAATATACGCTTAAAATTGTAAAGCCTTACAACAATGCTGTATAATTATTTTATAATAAAAAATTATCTATGCTTTTGATAAACTAACCCTACACTGAAAATATTGGCTTCGTAAGTATTTTTTGTTTTTACAATTAAATTATTGCAGTTAAAATATTGGGCAGTTATACCCCAGTTATTTTTAATTTCATATAAACCATTCAATATAAAAGCCGTGAATGCTGTACCATCACTCCGAATAAAATCAGCAAATTGTGGTTTTTTGCCAATGCCTGATAACACATTTAATTTAGTACTTACCCAGCATTTATTTTTTATCTTAAACCCAAATTCTGCACCTGATAAGGATTGGTTTTGAAAGTTACGATTGCCATAACTAGATCTAAAATTTATGGCAGAGAAAACATTTATATACATTTTTTTTGGATAGAATGAATGTGATGCTGCAAGTGTTGTCCATACATTAAACTCTCCATCGCTTGTTGGCAAATTTATTTTTTGATTAGCATCGCTTTTATTAGTTGCAAATAAGTTTTTTTTGCCTGTTGTAAACTCTGGTGCAACACTTATTGCCACAGGAAATTTTTTAGTTAGCAATGCATATTTTACTTCAAGCTTTACATCTCCTATACCGGAAACTGTATTTGTTGATTTGTAGCCATTTTGTTTAAAGATTGGGAATAAGGCATGTAAAGCCAATTTTTTGGCAATGCCATATTCAGCATATAATAAAATTGCCTTTTGTTTAAACTTAGCTGTTGTTATGGATTTACCTTCAAAATTTTTAAAATTGGTAGCAGAATAGAAACTGTAATCAACTTTAGCGAAGAGATTATTTTTCTCTCTAACAAAGCCACTTTGTGCTAAACAAATATTTAAAGAAAATATTATGGCTATAAAAAAGAATATTTTTTTCATTCAGTAATTTTTTAGACAAAAAAATTGCCAATATTGATATGTTGAGGCTTATTGTTATTAAGTAACAATTGTCATATCAATACTGGCTATTAATTAGGTTGAACAGGATATGTAAATTATTGCAACTTGGCGTTACCAAATTGTACATTTGCTGATGCACACCATAATACAACGTGTGTAAATTTTGCAGCTATAGGGCCATTCATTTTATAATACACTTCCCCATCTTTTCTAACTATACCGGCCAACTGCAAATCAGGGTTACCAGCACCAGGGTTAGCTGTGTATGTAGCACTTGTAGATAAAAAAACAGATGTGGTACCTGTACCTTGTTCTGTTTTAAAATTTGATGCAAAATGTAAAAACGTTACACCGCTAGCATCTGTACCAACCTCTGCCTTACCTTGTGTAGGTGTACCATTTTGAGCAACAAAATTTCCAGCACGTGTTGCAGTAAATGCACCATTAGGTTGTGCAGAATCTATCGTTACTGTTGTTGTATCATCTTTTTTGCAAGATGTAAATGCGATAGCAGCAATGGCAACTGCTGTAATAAATTGTAATTTCATATTTGATTATTTTTTTGTTTAGGCAAATATCAAAATCAAGTATCACAACAATATTGCAGAAAAATAAACTTTTAAAAAACTTAATTATAAGATGCAGCAAATGGTAAGGAAAAAGTAAAAGTAGTTAATGCATTTGTTTGGCTATGTACGTGTATAGTAATGTTATGTATATCAAGTATATTTTTAACTATAGCAAGCCCAAGCCCAGTGCTTGTAGCTTGTGTAGTAGTATTTGATACTTTATAATATCTATTAAAAATATTTGGTAAATCATTTTCATTTATACCAGCACCTGTATTGCTAATATTTACCTCCAATGCATTAATTTGCTTTTTTACATCAACTTGTACTGTTCCATTTTGTGGGGTGTATTTAATAGCATTTTCTAATAAGTTTTGCAATACCCTTTCCATCATTCCCACATCTGCCAGTACCAAAGGG
>JANMAV010000271.1:0-1986 GCA_031360055.1 Ferruginibacter sp. | reverse complement strand
TTTTTATTTTCAAAAATCAATTCGCCATTGTCTTTGAATGTTACAATATTGGGGTAGTCAGTTGATTTTAAAAATTCTATTTCTAATAAATTTTGTTCATTATCAAATGCTGAACGATGCAATTTTGCATAATTGAATAATTTTAGAAAATACAACTTGCCATCTTTTCCTTTTACTCTGTAAGTTTCTGCATTGTTACCTTGCTTAATAAAAAGCATAATAGAATACTTCTCATTAACTGAAAAGCCCTTTGGTAATATGCTTTGGTTGTTGTTTTCCATTTAGTTTTGGTCAAATTCATTTTTAGAAATAGATTGCCCTGTGGATGTAGGAACTGCAGATTCGGTGATTGTAAAAACTAATCTAAAAACACTGTATCCTTCTGAGCCATTAATAACTTTAAATGATTTCCCTTTTTTGTAAACTGGGTCTTTACCATTTAGAACTGCTTTTGACTTGGTAAAATAATAGCCCGTTTCAGTGAAATAGACAGTTTCGCTGCCGTATGCTGTAATGGTTACTAATTCATGTAGTTTACTTTTCCCTGAACTACTCTTCATTACCTTTACTGTCATTTGGCGCATTGAATTATTTTCAATTGTCAACCTTGCTTGTGCACTTATTGCAAATGAAACTATCAAAAAGAAAGTTGAAATAAAAATTGATTTAAGTCTTGATTTCATAATTACTATTTTTAAGCTAATGTGTCTTTTGGTTTTTCATTATCAGGCATTAAGCCAATTATTTGAACTAAAATTGGTCTAATTGCTGTTGTATTTCCTGCTGTTGCTAATTGCAAACCTTGATTTACCAATTGCCTTGCTTTGTTTTTGTCTTTCCAATTATAGGTGTTGAAATCCCTATCGATTTGTTTCAAAAAATCAACATCCATTGCATTACCTGTTACTGCACTTCTTAAACTAAAATCTAATGAGTTTATTTCACTTATTAAATGTTTTGCTTCTTTTATGTTCTTCTCTTTAATAATTTGCTCAATAGTTTTTTTGTATTCTTGAATATGTGTTTCCATTTTATCTAAATTCAAATTATCAGTATCGCTATGAGTTTTAATTTTTTCAATTAAATCTTCAAGCTCGTAAAAAGTTTCTTTCAATTCTTGCTCTACTTTAGGCCATTCGGCAGTTTTTTCTGCACTATCCAACTTCAATAATTCCTTACGCAAACTGTCTTGAATTTTCATCTTACCGTCTGCACTTCCTTTTTCGTTTTCTAATTGTTCTTCAAGTGCTTCCAAATTATCAGAAACATCCTCTGCATTTACTTTTTGTGCAGTTTGTTTTGCTTGTTCTATTTCTTTTATCAAATAAGCTTCTGTTGGTGGTTCGGTTTGTTTGATTTCGATTTCTAATTCTTCAGTATGATTTAGCACTGGAAAATAGGCTGTAAACTTCATTAGTTGCGAATTATCCACCTTAATGGTAATATCTACATCACTATCTATTGGAAGTAAAGCAGGCATTGTTTCTCCCGTTATAATTACATCTGTTACCCAATTATTTAATACTGGATTCGTTCCCTCAGCATTGTAGTCGCCTTGATAAATAGGAATACGAATAATATCTTTAATCATTCCTGGTCTAATGGCACTTCTGGTTTTTAATCCATTGCGAACTCCTGTCACAGGCACTGACTTACTTTTTTCAAGACCCTTAACTTGTGCAAATAAATCTTTATTGAATTCTTGAAAATATTTCCCTATTCCAATATGATAAGGTAAGACTTGCATTTTATCAAGACCACTAATACCTTGTAAAATGCTAAATTGATTAGGCTGACAGTCTAATTTATTACCTGCTTCATCATATACATTAATTTCAAAAGAATTAGAACGACCTTCAACTAAAAGCACATCTAAAATTGTTGCTTTTTCGCCAATTAGTTTTTTACCACTTGACCAAGCACCATCAAAACGAACTACATCGGCATAAATTTTATCAGTAAAAGTGCCTGTTGTTTTTTCTTTCA
>JANMAV010000232.1:0-5506 GCA_031360055.1 Ferruginibacter sp. | reverse complement strand
AATGCCTTTTAACCTTTCTATTTTTACATATTGCTTTTCGGTACGTTTGCACAACAGCAATACAATTTGGTTTACACCTATTTCAGTTGCTTTTTCTAAAAACCACTCTAACCTACTTGCATTTTTTACAGGAGATACGGCAATGGTAACGACATTTTTTGAGGCTTCTACAAATTCAGATTTTATAATACTAACTGCACAATTTTTTTTATGAGCATCAATAATTTCAGCTGTATAAATAGTACCAATACCATCAGTAAGTTTTAATTGCTCCCCTATTTGCATACGCAACACTTGTACAATATGCTTGCTATTAACCTCATCAAGCACTACAGTTTTTTGTGTGGTTAATGTTGAGGCAGTATAAAAAAAAGGAATTGGCATTATTGTACAAATATTCGTTTTACAATTTTAAAAAATTTTCCTTTTTCATTCATTAGATACATGTATGATAATATACCAAATATGATTCAAAATTTTAAAAAGGGTTTTCATCTTCAAATTGAGCATCATTCATTTTACTACCTTTTTGTATGTACATATTAGCCCCATCGCTACCACCAGTTTGCACTGGTTTCCAACTACCTCCACCTAAATTGGGATTATAATTACCATCATTGCCGCCGCTATTTTCTTCTTCAATAAATTTTTGAATATGTAGTAAAGCTTTAAGTTCTACAGTATCTAAACTACCGTTTCTATGTTTAGCTATTTTAATAAATGTTTGGCCTTTTGTACTTTCGCCATGTTCATTCTGCTCTTGCCCATTATACTCAGGGCGGTATAAAAACATAACCATATCAGCATCTTGCTCTATTGCACCAGATTCTCTAAGATCACTCAACTGTGGTATTTTATTTCCTTCCTTACGTTTTTCTACCTCTCTACTTAACTGAGATAGGGCTATTATTGGCACTTGCAATTCTTTGGCAAGACCTTTTAAATCTCTCGAAATTTTACTAATTTCTTGCTCTCTGTTGCTATTCTTATCTGCACTGCCACTCATTAATTGTAGGTAATCAATAATAATTAAACCAATGTTGTGTTTATTTTTTAAACGCCTACATTTTGCTCTAAGTTCAAAAATATTTAATGCTGCAGAGTCATCTATAAAAATTGGTGCTTTTGATAATCTCTCAATTCCCTTTTTATATAATTGTTGCATTTCATGCTCTTCTAATTTACCTCTTGCAATTTTCTCAAGCATTATTTCACTTTCTGCACTTAGTATACGTTGCACTAATTGGCCACTACTCATTTCTAAACTAAAAAAACCAACTGCTGTGGGGTTTGTAGGGTGCAATGCTGCTGTACGTACTAAGTTTAGTGCAAATGCTGTTTTACCAACAGATGGCCTAGCAGCTAATATTATTAAATCAGTTGCTTGCCAACCATAGGTTAATTTATCAAGTGTTTTAAAGCCCGTAGGCACACCTGTCAGTTCATCTTGGCGTTTACGCATATCCTCTATTCGGGCTATGGTTTTTACCAATACAGCAGGCAAATCATCAAAGTTTTTGCGAAGGTGATTATTCGTTATCTCAAATAATTTCGATTCTGCATTATCTAACATATCAAACACATCAATGGTATCTTCATAGGCTTCTCCTATTATTTCGCCACTAATTCTTATCAATTCTCTTTGTAAAAATTTTTGTAAAACTATACGGCTGTGGGCTTCAATATTTGCTGATGATACTACAGAGTTTGTAAGTTTGGAAACGGCATAAGGGCCACCCACAAATTCTAGTTCGCCTGTAAATTTTAGTTCCTCTACCACAGTTAACAAATCAATAGGCAAATTTTTAATTTGCAATGATTGCATGGCTTTATACATTTTTTGATGTGCCTCTACATAAAAACATTCTGGCTTTAATATTTCAATAACGGTATCAAATGCTTGTTTTTCTAGCATTATTGCCCCCAAAATCGCCTCTTCTAACTCTTTTGCTTGAGGGGGTATTTTACCAAAAACCAAGCTGTTGGTATCTGATAATGGCTTACGCCTAACCTTATCTTTATTAAAATTTTTTAACTCCATGTGTTCTAATTCCTTTTTGCTTGTATGCTAATTTTTTTAATTGTTTTGTGGGCTGCTAAGATAATAGCTTAGAAAACGCTTTTCATAATATTAAATTAACATTGGGCTGTTATTAACTTTTATAAGCTATTTACTCACCGTTAAATAACATTCAAAGGTAGGTTATCAACTGCTTTTGCACAGGGTTGTGCACATCTTTATTTCAACAAAGGTTTACATATTGTTTATTTATTCACATAAATGTTCATCTATTATATAATTTTTTACACCTACACAATAAATATTTTATTGTAGCATTTCACATTTTTTTACTAAGCAAAAACCCATTAATTACTTTGCAGCAAATAATGGGTTTATTATAAAATTTTGTAACAATTAATTTAAAAAATTTAATTACAATTTTCAAAAATCAAGTTTACTCTATCATTATGTACTCATCTTAACTAATAAAGGATAATTACCTGGCACCGGGCTCACAATTCTTTTTTATAAAATTAGTATACAACGTACTTAAATGTATACTTGTGCCCTGGCCTTCACTAATATTATGTGTACGGTTAGGGTAAGCCATAAATTCAAATTGTTTATTATATTTTATTAGCTCATTTAGTAGCATTTCTGCGTTATCATAGTGCACATTATCATCTCCTGTACCGTGTATATATAATAGTTTTCCTTGTAAGCCTTTTGCATGGCTTATGGGAGATCCATTAATAAAATCTTCTTTATTTTCTTG
Organism: Ferruginibacter sp.; assembly: GCA_031360055.1. GTDB lineage: Bacteria > Bacteroidota > Bacteroidia > Chitinophagales > Chitinophagaceae > Ferruginibacter. The sequence goes on along the minus strand of JANMAV010000232.1, from coordinate 2,729 downwards.
CGGAAGCCCCATATATCTTTCTTGATAAATGTTATCATAATTAAGTTGGTTGGCAACTGCAGCAATGGCTACTCCTGTTTTAAAAATTTCAGGGTATGTAAACATTAAATTTAATGTACTTGAGCCACCGCCACTCCAGCCCCATACCGCTACCCGGCTTTTATCCATATAACTACGTTCCAATATTTTTTTAGCTCCCAAAGCCATATCTCTAATGTTAATAGTACCTATTTTTCTGTAAATTGATTTACGCCATGCTGCACCTTTTAATGATGGTGTGCCTCTATTATCTACCGCTACTTGTATGTACCCATCGTTACTCATATTACCATTGTATAAAAAGTTGGTATGGGTGCCATATTGATCTCCAACGGTTGCTGCTGCTGGCTCACCATATACATAAAATACAACAGGGTACTTTTTTGTTGGATCAAAGTTTTTAGGAAAATTTATCCAAGCATCTAGCACCACATTATCTTCTGTAGTAACCTGTAGGTATTCAATATTTTTTGATGCATCAATTTTTAAACTATTGGCAAAATTAGTTGATGCTTGTAATGGTTTATTATCAGGTAAGCTAATCCACTCGGTAGCCGGGTAAGTGTTATAATTGCTAAAACTATGCTTAGCTATTTTTCCATTGGGAGATATTTCATATTCATGTGTACCTTTTAATTTAGCATTACTCACTAACTCAGGTTCATCTTTTCCGTTCACAATTCGTACCCTGTATAAATATAATTGTGTGGCGTTAGTTGGCGATGCTGTAAAATAAATATAATTGTTTGCTTCATCTATAGCTTCCAACGTACCAATGTCATAATTACCTTTAGTAAGTAAGGTTATGGTTTTACCATCTCTACTTATTTTATATATATGCCTCCAACCATCTTTTTCGCTAACCCAAATAAATTCTTTTCCTTGGTTTATCCAACTCCAGCCTACAGGTTTATCGGTATTTAAATCTACCCAAGCGTTATCTCCTTCTGCCCAAAATGTGGCTGATGTGCCATCGCTAACTTTTGCATAAATTAATTTACTTTCTTGTTGCTTTCTATCTAATTGTTGTATTACCAATTCATTATCGCCACTCCACTCCATACGGGTAATATAATGTTGCTGAGGATCACCGTCAATATTAATTTTTTTTATTTGTCCGCCACTTAAATTCACCACTTGTATATAAGCCGGCGATGGGCTTTCGCCTACTTTTGGATACTCCACAGGTATTACTTTACTATATACCGAATCAGTTGTATTTAGCATATAATAATCTCTAATTTTTGTAGCATCTATTTTCCAATAGGCAATTTTGCTACCATCAGGGCTCCATCTAAAACCATCTCTACAGTTAAACTCTTCTTCATATACCCAATCAAAAGTTCCATTTATCATTTTACGAGTACCATCTTGTGTTAGTTTTTTAGTGAAACCATTTACCACATCTTCAGCAAAAATATTATGCTCACTTACGTATGCTACCTGCTTGCCGTCAGGCGAAAATTTTGCAAACATGAGAGATTGTTTTGGCAAATCATTACCAAGTTGTGTAAGTTTATTATTGGCTAGGTTTAACACCCAATAATCTCCTTTGGTATTGTACCGCCATACTTTTGCAGTATTGGTAAATAATAAAATTTTACTCCTATCTGTACTGTACGCAAAATTTTTAATTTTTAAAGGGGTTGTTAGGCCAGTTGGTATTAATTGCTCTTTTTTTACAACAATTGTTTCAACAGTGGTTTTAGGGTCTACTTTAACAATGCCAGCATCTTTTATTTCGTAGTAGCCAAGGCCATCAGGCGTAAAGTTGGTTGTTTGCCCATTGGCCAAATTGCAGAGCAGTACCAAAAACATAAAAATAACGGTACCAAAGTATTGCTTTATCATACTAAAAAATTTGGGGCAAATTACGAAATAAGCTTGTTAACTTACTAGAGCATTTACCAAATAAAATATAATTTTGTGATAGTTTTTTAAATATTGTTAATTACAAATATGGAAAAGGAAAAGCTACGGCTTGATAAATATTTATGGAGTATCAGGCTTTTTAAAACCCGAAGCCTGGCGGCAGATGCTTGCGAAAAAGGTAAAGTAAAATATAATGGTGCAGGGGTAAAGGCATCAAAAAATGTACATATAGATGAGGAGTATGAGCTAAAAACAGAAGCCAAAAAATGGCTAATAAAAGTTACTGGGCTTTTGTATAATAGAGTACAATATAGCGAAGCTGTAAATTTTTATTTAGATATTACACCTGAAGAGGTTGAAGATAAAAATCAATATCAAGGTGCAGCTTTTCACACTGGTAAAAGATTAAGTAAAGTAGGTAGGCCTACTAAAAAAGAAAAAAGAGATTTAACTGGCTTTATGGGTGATTAACTTTTAGTTGATACAAAAATTATTACATGATTATAGATATTATAACAGTGGTGCCAGATTTGCTGAGTTCGCCATTTGCACATTCCATAATGAAAAGGGCAGCAGATAAAGGCTTGCTACAAGTAAATGTAATAAACCTAAGAGACTATACTACTTATGCTAGGGCACAAATAGATGACTACCAATTTGGAGGTGGTGCTGGTATGGTTATGATGATTGAGCCATTGGTAAATGCAGTGGAAAGTTTACAAAAAAAAACTACTCATGATGAAATAATTTTTTTAACACCTGATGGTGAAACTTTTAACCAACCTATGGCTAATAGCTTATCGTTAAAAAATAATTTG
>JANMAV010000013.1:0-1670 GCA_031360055.1 Ferruginibacter sp. | reverse complement strand
CCAATAAATATCTTCTTGTGGTTCCCATAAATCTTCTCTACCACCAGCAAAACCAAAAGTTTGTAAGCCTGCATTTTCTAACGCTACATTACCTGCAAGCACCATCAAATCTGCCCACGATATTTTTTTGCCATATTTTTGTTTTAAAGGCCATAGCAATAAACGGGCTTTATCAAGGTTTGCATTATCTGGCCAGCTATTTAAAGGGGCAAAGCGTTGTGTGCCAAAACCTGCACCACCTCTACCATCTGCCACTCTATACGTACCTGCACTATGCCATGCTAAGCGTATAAATAAACCTCCATAAGTACCATAATCTGCAGGCCACCAATCTTGTGATGTGGTTAAAATATCTACCAACTCTTTTTTAAGTGCCGCCAAATCAATTGTATTAAAAGCTTCTACATAACTAAAACCTTCATTCATTGGGTTTGAAAAAGTAGCGTTTTGGCGTAAAACCGATAGTTTTAATTGGTTAGGCCACCAATCTCTATTTACAGGGCCAGCACCAGATGCTTGTGGTTTTTTTAATGCTGCAGCACCACCAAAAGGGCATTTACTTTCTGCATTTACATTATATGGTGCAGCACCTGCATTTGTATTGTTATCCATAATTAATATTTTAAGTTAGCACAAATTTATACAAATTTATGTATTGATATAACTGAATTTTTCTATCTTTAGTATAGATAAAATCTATATAAAAAATGAATTTTCAACAAATAGAATACATACTTGCGGTAGATAGATTAAAGAGTTTTACAAAAGCATCGGAGTATTGTAATGTAACTCAAGCTACACTAAGTGCAATGGTAAAAAAGTTAGAAGAGGAGTTAGGTGTTATTATTTTTGATAGAAAACAAAATCCAATTATTACAACGGATATAGGGTTACAATTATTACAAGAAGCTAACAGCATAAAAGAGCATGTAATGTTGCTAAAAGAAATAGCTAATAATAAAAAAACAAACATTGAAGGCCATATTAAAATTGGAATAATACCAACAATTGCTAACTCCTTATTGCCACAAATTATACGACCTATTATAGAAAAATACCCTGATTTGCATGTAGAAATTATTGAACTAACCACACAACATATTACTAAGCAATTGAAAGAAGGTACTATAGATGTTGGCATTGTAGCTACGCCAACTCATAATACTGATATGGAAGAAAAATTGTTGTACTACGAATCGTTATTGGTATATGGTAAAATGAACAACGATAAAAAGTACATTGTACCCGATGAAATTAAAAACCACAAAATATGGTTGTTGGAAGAAGGGCACTGTTTGAGGGAACAATTTTTAAACTTGTGTGCTTTAAAAAAGAACGAAGTAATTCCTAATAATTTATCATTTGAAGCCAACTCATTTGAAACACTTTTAAGCCTAGTAGATGAGTTTGGAGGCTTAACCATAATACCTGAGCTATATGTACCATATATATCTACGGATAGAAAAAAGAAAATCAATTTTTTTAGTAATCCCATGCCGGTACGGGAAATTAGCCTGATTTATTTTAGACCTTATGCCAAAAAGCATATTATTGATGCTTTGGGTGAATTAATTAAAATAGTGATTGTAAAAAAATTATTGTCTAAAAATGTAATAAAAAAAGATTTATCAATTATAAACATTTAATTTTTTTTGCATTACAAGAACTTA